>JASFTE010000074.1:0-11474 GCA_050114035.1 Armatimonadota bacterium
CCCAGCGCAAGATGGACCGGGTGGCCGATCTGTCCAAGGGTGCCAAGTACCTGTGTCACATCTGCGGGCGCGCCGCCGCCAAGGCGGCGAACCTCTGCGAGCCCGTGGAGGTCTGAGGCACGCGCGTCGCACAGCGCACTGCGGGACCGTGTCAGCGGCCCATCGGGGCCGGCACGGTCCCGCGTTTGCTCCTCCCTGGCTCTGCGCCCGCGCGGCTGCTAGGTCCCCGGCACGACGACGTGGTGGACCCGCACGTTGTCGTAGCTGATGGTGCTCCCGTAGATCTGCCGGAAGCCGAACCTCCCGCCGCCGTACGGCTCCGGGGCCTCGTCGAGGTAGAACAGCACGAGCTTGTCAGCGACGAGGAGCTGGATGCGTCCGCCCGCCTTGATGAGCGTCATGTGGTACGTCTGGTCGCCCTCCGCCGGCGGGCACGGGTCCACGGCGTGGCGCTGGAGGAGGGTCTTGCCCGGGTTCTTGTTCAGGTTCGCCCCGTCCACGTGCGACCGGGTCCCCATGCGGTGCACTGACAGGTGGTAGCACTGCAGGGCGTCGTTGCGCACGTACTGCGAGAAGGTCCCGTCCCGCGGCGGCAGGCCCGTGATCATGTCCTGATTGTTCAGCCCCTTGGCGCAGAAGAACACCAGCGCGAAGCCCTTCGGTCCGTGGACCGTCATATCGTACTCGATGCGGAAGTCGTCGGGCAGCTCGGGCCGGAACCAGGCGTGCACGCCCTTGCGGTCGCTCTTCGATGTGACCCGCAGCGCTCCGTCAACGATCTCGGCCCGCCCGTTCTCGCGCCCCTCGATGTACCAGTTGCGCATCTTCTCGCAGTCGTCCTTGACGATCAGCTCCCCACGCTTCGGGACTGTTGCGCCGAGGCGCTCCATGTACTCCAGCTTCACCGCGTCGGCCACGACGGAGTTGTCCGCGTCGTTGCTGAGCATGACCTCGGCCTGCTCCTCGAAGGCGAACGTCCCGAGCAGGTTCCACGGGCTCAGGTCGGCGGCGGATTGGCGCTGGGAGAGGTCCACGCGGACCACGGTGTCGCCGTCGGTGGATCTGATGGTGAATGGGGCGTTCGTGGCGCGGTCCTCGGGCTTGGACATGACCCAGCGTGCGTAGACGTTGTAGCGCCCCTTCTTCCCGATGGCCGCCCGCCAGATGGCCTTCGCCTCGCCAGCGCCCTTCGCGTGCCAGAGGTAGCCGTCGCCCTGGAAGCCCGGGTCGCGGGTGGAGGCGTTCCAGCCGTCGCCAGCGGTCGTGAAGTCGGCGTCGGCGTTGTCCACGATGATAACTGGCCGCTCTGGGGCGCTGTGGGCCCCGATCGCGCCCATCACGAGGGCCAGCGTGACGGCCAGTGGCGCTGCATTGCTCAACGTTCGCATCGTCATCTCCCCCTCTGGCGGCGATGTGCCTCGCCGCCCTCTCATCGTGAGGATAGGGACGCATGAATCGAATGTCAAGCGAGGGTTTTGCGAGCGGGCCACAGAATCGCCGAGGTGGCCGCGAGCTCGGTGTCACGGGAGGGCGGGCAATGATCGATTTCCACGTTCACCTGGGCGTGATGTATCGCGAGCTATACCCGGAGGCGGTGCCCCTCACGGTGCATCAGTTGATCGACCGGATGAACCGGGAGGGCATCGAGATCGGCGTGCTGCTGCCGCTGGAGAGTCCGGAGGGCAGGTGGGGGTACTTCCTGACGGAGGAGGCAGTGCAAGCGCGGGACATGTACCCGGAGCGGCTGATCGCCTTCGTGTGCGTTGACCCGCGCTATCCGCAGGCCGCCGAGCTCATCGAGCACTTCGTGACGCGGCACGGTTGCAGGGGGTTCGGGGAGCACGTCAATGGGCTGGCGTTCGACGACGAGCGCAACAAGGTCATCTATGCGAAATGTGACGAGCACGGCCTGCCGCTGGACTTCGAGATCAACACCCACCTGTGCTTCGATGAGGTGGGGCTGCCGCGGCTGGAGTCGTGCCTGCGGGAGTTCCCGAACGTGAAGTTCGTCGGGCACGGGCCGGCATTCTGGAGCGCCATCTCGGCGGACGACCCCCGCGCCGGGTACCCGAAGGAGCCCGTCAAGCCCGGCGGCGCGCTCGACCGGCTGCTGGCCGACTATGCTAACCTCTACGCCGATCTCTCGGCGGGCTCGGGCTACAACGCCATGACGCGCGACCCGGACTTCACGCACGGCTTCATCCAGCGGCACTGGCGGAAGCTGCTGTGGGGGACGGACTACCTGCGCCCCGGCGAGCCGCTCCCACACGTGGAGTGGCTGAAGACGCTGGATGTCGCGACCGAGGTGCGCAAGGCCATCGGCAGCGGGAATGCGCGGGGGGTGTTGGGGCTGGACGGGGCATGAACGGCGCGCCAGCGCGAGCGGATCCTGCCAGTGGGCGTCCCCTCGCGCTTGCAGAGCAGCCGAAGTGCCTGCCGATCAGCTGACCCACTCTTGGCCCTTATCCGTAACGATCCATTCGCCGTCGCGCTTCTCGAGCTTGGCGTGACCGCCGGCGCCTGCGAGCCCGGCAACCACGAGCTGCCACTCGGCGACGGCACTGCGCGCACGGGTCTTGATATCTGGGACTTCGAGCACGGGTAAAGCCCATACGCCGCACTTCGCCCGGTATGCTGCCGTCTCTTGGGGGGTCAGGCATAGCACTCTGATGTCATGCTCTGGGAATGCCTGTCGCTCAGGTGCACTGACGATCATAGTGTCCGCATGCACCAGATCGGCAGCACCGGGCACGACGGCTCTGAAGACCGCCTCACGAATCTGCGCTTCGTCGCCTTCCGGCACCGAGCTGGCGAGCGGGTCAGGGTCCTCCTTGTCGCGCACGCCATCACCGTCGGTGTCGGGCTGGCCGGGGTCGGTGAGGAAGCACTCCTCGGTGATGTCGGTGAGACCATCACCGTCGGTGTCTCGCGTTAGCCCGTCGTCGAGCAGGAAGACTCGTGGGCTCTTCCACTCGACCTTCTCGCCCCGCTGGTCCTGGGCGACTCCTCGTCGCAGCCACCAATGCTCGTACGTCGTGGCCGCGTACACTTGCCCTCTGGCGACCGCCACAGCGTCGTTCCTGCGGCCATCGTTGCACCAGCCGAGAAAGATGGGGTCCGACCACTCTCGCAGGTCTTCCGAGGTGGCAAGGCTAACGGCTTGGGAGAGGGGAACTGGCCTCCGCCTCAGGGCCGCGGCCGACCCCTTGGGCCACACCCAAAGCGACACAGTGTCCCAGGCCTCCCACGGCAGCCTGGCGATCGTGTCCCAGCGGTAGTGCCGGCCCCCAACAAGCGAGTTATCTTCGCCCAACGTGATCACGCCGAACGACGCTTCAGGGCGATAGCCAAGGTGGGCACGGCGGGCGATCTTCCCTTCGACCTCGAATGGGCGTCCCCAGCCGCTGTTGTGTCGCCATCTCGATAGCAGTGGCCTGCCGCCCAACTTACCGAAGCGGGCAAGGGCCAGTAGGTGGAAGGACCCCTCTGCGTCTGAGACCATATCGACGGATCCCTGCGCGGGGCTGATCTCCCAGACCGGCTGCGGGTCGCCCCACTCGCCGCCGGCCGAGCGCAGGGACGCAAAACATCCGGCCTTCTCAATCCATGCCGCGGCGGCTTTTTCGAGCCGCGGATCCTGGTACGGGGCTCCGTAGTTGGCTGCGATTGCCAGCGACGGGATGTACGACTCAGTGCGGGCAAACTCGGCCTCGGTCTGCCATTCCTGGCCATCTGGCGATGTGGCGACCTTGATGACAGCTCCATCGCTCCGACGCTCGCTCCAGGCCAGATAGAGCCGGCCGTCGGGCGCAACGTCTAGATCAACACCGTGCGCCGGCTCCACACTCTTATTGACGAAGACCTCTCTTCCAGGCTTGAAGCGCCAGGCGGACAAGTTCTGCTCAATGACTTGACGGACTCTCTGCTCCACCGCGTCTTCAGCCGTTTCGGCGATGCTTGCCAGGCCGGCCCAGCCTGCCGCAAACGCGAGCACTAGTAGGGCCGATAGAAGCCGCCGCTGCCGCGTCATGGGGCTCACCTCTCTTCGCCCAATTCCTGCACCACGAATCGGCCCCGGTCGCATTGCAGCGATCAGAGCAAGTGTACTGCCCGCCAGCGCGTTGATTCGTTAGGTATGATGAATGACTTCGGCGCGAGGTTCCGCTGCCCTTCCCCCGCTCGGCTTCGTCCAGCGCCACTGGCGAGAGCCGCTACGGGGAACCGACTACTTGCGTCCCGGCGAACCGCTCCCGCATGTGGAGTGGCTGAAGACGCTGGACGTCGCTCCCGAGGTGCGCGCAGCCATCGGCAGCGGCAATGCCCGGGCGGTATTGGGGATGAAGAAGGAAGGGTGAGACCCGCCGGCGATGCAGGAATCCGTCAGGTGCAGGACGCATCCCGGGGGCTCGTCCACGCGGGGTGAGCGACGTGCTGAGGAACCTCGGCTTGATGGTGATCGAGGGCGTGTACTTCGCCGGAGCAGTGGGTGTGCTCTTCCTGGTTGCGCCGGAGCCGAGACAGGCGAACCCGGCGGTTCTGATGGTGCTGATCCTGGTGCTGCTGGGCCTCGTGCCGGCGAGCATTACCGCCTGGATAGCCGCCGGCAAGGGCAGGGGAGCGTGTGGGTGGTTCGTGGCGGGCTTCTTCTTCAACTGGCTGGCATGGCTGATCGCCATCTGGATCCCGCCTGTCCAGCCGGTGGAGGTCGCGGGGGGCGTCGAGTGCCCGCAGTGCGGAGGTCGGGGCTACATCATGGACCTGGGAACTCGGGCCGCCGTGCGCGAGGGCAGCATGGACCCCGGGTCGGAGTTGGTGCCCTGTCCGACGTGCCAGGGGCACGGAGTGGTTCCTGAGGGGCCGTGAGCGAGGGGAGGCGCCCGTCGCGTCTCCGTGAGTGTCCTCGGAGACTCTAACCCCGCCCGGCGAGCGTGAGGAGGAACCACGAGAGGCAGACGCCCGCGACTCCGCCGAGGAACATCCCCGTGTGGACGTCCAGCACCACAAAGGACCACTTGTGGTGCTCTCGCAGTCCGATCCTGAGGGCGCGGACGGCGCCGATGCCCGCCCCGAGGAGAGCCAGGGCTGCCACCACAGCCGTGTCAAGCGCCGTGACCTGAGCTGCCAAGACGAGGGTATGACCGATCATCTGACCGTCACTCCGTCCGTTGCCGCAGCGAAGCCTCGTTGAGTGGTGCGGCGCCGCGGAGATGCGCGTGTGCGCGGCAGATGACTCCCTCATACCATATTCCGGACACGGTTCCCCGCGGAGGGGCAGGGCAGCGGGCGGGCTAGTCGGGGGCGCGGGTCTGGCTGGCGATCATGGATTGGAGGGAGCGCCAGCCGGCGAGCTGCTCGGCGGAGAGGGTCGGCCGGCGGCCGGTTGCGGCGCGGTGCTCCACGGCGCGGAGCCAGCGGCGGGTGCGGCGAGGTAGCTTTACCGACTCGTTCACCACGAGGCCGGTGACGAGCTGCTGGCGGTGGCGGCGGCGGATGTGGAGCTTGCGGCGCATGTGGAGCCGGTAGCCCTCCTGGCGGGCGATGTACTTCGTCATGCCGAGCACGGCGCCGATGGCGTCGCGATCGTCGGTGGGGAACGAGAATGTCATGTCGTCGGCGTAGCGCGTGTAGGCGGCGCCGAGTCGCTCGGCCAGCCCGGCGAGGCGGGCGTCGAGACGGTAGTTGACGAGATTGCTCAGGCGCGGGCTCGTGGGCGCGCCCTGCGGCAGGCCGCCCCGGTAGCTGCACAGGCGCGTGATGAGGTCGCTGGCCTCGCGGTTGTACCCGATGGCGCGGAAGTAGTCGCGGACCCTCCGGTCGCGCGTTGCGCCGAAGAAGTCCGCCAGGTCCATGCGGATGACGACGGCTCTGCCGACGTGGGAGAGGGCGTTCGTGACGATGGAGTGCCCCCGCTCGAAGCCCGTTGCCGCCGGATGGCACTTGAGCCGGGCGAGGACGCGGCGGAGGATGCGGCGCTGGAGCAGCTTCAGGTCGGGCTCCGGGGCGGCGATCCGTCGCGTGCCGCCGGAGCGCTTGGGGACGGTGAACTCCCGGTAGGCGATTGTGGCGGCGCGGAGCTCCTCCTCGCTCATGCCGAGGCGGTAGGCGAGGTCATTGACGCCCCGGCCCTCGTCTTCGCCGCCAAGGATGCGCCGGAAGAACTCCCCGATGCCCATTCAGTGCCTCCTCGCCAGTATGGCACCAAACGAACGGACACGGACCCGGAGGCCCGTGTCCGTACTGCCTTGCCAGCAATGCGATTGCTGCGACTCGAGTCTCAGACGGTCCGTTGGGACCTGGTTGGCGAAGCGCCAACCCGTGCTCTGCATTTGAGCACCGCCAAGGCAGCACGAGGACGATACATGGGCGTCCCGCGTCTGTCAAGGCGGGCGGTGTCCGCGGCCTGCCGAGGAGTTTCGCCGCCTGCCCCGAAACGGTGTCAGGGGCGATGCAGGTGCTATCGAAGAACGTTCTCTACCACGGGCGGGAGGAGCCAGTTCCGAAGCGCATTGGGCTGCGGGCCGGGCCGCTGTCCATGATCTTCGAGCCGGCGGTCCCCGCAGGTGCCACAACGCCGGTGGGGGAATGCCACGCCACCTCTCGTGGCGGGGCGTGGAGGAGAACGGGGGAAGCGATCTCGTGTCTGAGACTCCGAGTCAAGAGACCGTCGAGCAGTGGGGCATGTTCGAGCTCGAACTGAGCGCGCATGTCGAGGGGAATCCCTTCGTGGACGTGGCGCTCAGCGCGACGTTCAGCTTCGGGCATCGGGAAGTCAAGGTGGATGGCTTCTGCGAGGGCGACGACACCTTCCGCGTGCGGTTCTCGCCCGATGTGCAGGGCGAGTGGCAGTACACCACGGACAGCAACTGCCCGGAGCTGGATGGGAAGACGGGCTCGTTCGTGTGCGGGCCGCCGGGGCCGGGCAACCATGGGTCCGTGTACGTGGAGGACACGTACCACTTCGCGTACGCCGATGGGACGCCGTACTATCAGGTGGGCACGACGTGCTACGCGTGGGTGCACCAGGGGGACGAGCTCGAGGAGCAGACGCTGGAGACGCTGAAGACGGCGCCGTTCAACAAGATGCGCATGTGCGTGTTCCCCAAGCACTACGCGTACAACCAGAACGAGCCGGAGTACTTCGCGTACGAGCGCGGGGAGGACGGCGAATGGGACTTCACCCGCTTCAGCCCTCCGTTCTGGCGGCACCTGGAGCAGCGCGTCGGGCAGTTGATGGCACTGGGCATCGAGGCGGACCTGATCCTGTTCCACCCCTACGACTGCTGGGGCTTCGCGACGATGGCCGCCGAGAGCGACGACCGCTACCTGCGCTACATCGTCGCTCGCCTCGCCGCGTACCGCAACGTCTGGTGGTCGCTGGCGAACGAGTACGACCTGATGCGCGAGAAGAGCATGGCGGACTGGGACCGGTTCTTCCGCATCATCCAGGAGAGGGATCCGTACCAGCGCCTGCGCTCGGTGCACAACTGCCGGCAGTTCTACGACTACGGGAAGCCGTGGGTGACGCACTGCAGCATCCAGAGCTCGGCCGTGGACCGCACCGGGGAGTGGCGGAGCACGTACCGCAAGCCCGTGGTCATCGACGAGTGCCGGTACGAGGGGAACATCGAGCAGGGATGGGGGAACATCAGCGCCCAGGAGATGGTGCATCGGTTCTGGGTCGGCACCGTCGGCGGCGGGTACGTGGGGCACGGGGAGACGTACCTACACCCGAAGGACATCCTCTGGTGGTCGAAGGGCGGGGTGCTGCACGGGGAGAGCCCGGCGCGGATCGCCTTCCTGCGGGAGCTCCTGGAGGACGGACCGGCGCAGGGGTTCACGCCGCTGAACTGGGGGGCGCGCGGCCGGGGTGTGGGCAAGGGGGACGAGTACGTGCTGTTCTACTTCGGCGACAGCCAGCCGGGCGCATACACCTTCCGTGTGCCCAATGAGAACCGCTACAGTGTCGAGGTCATCGACACGTGGGAGATGACGACTGTGGAGCTGGACGGGACGTACTCGGGGACGTTCCTCGTCCCGATGCCGAGCAAGACCGGCATGGCCGTACGGATGCGGAAGGTCGAGGACTGAGATCGGCCGGCGTATCGCACAGGGGGGCTTCCAATGGCGACCGCAAAGCTGGGACTCATTGTTGGGAATCGCGACCTGTTCCCGGACCACCTGATCGCGGGCGGGCGGGCGGACATGCTCGAGGTGCTTCGCGGGCAGGACATCGAGCCCGTCGTGCTCGGCGAGGACGAGGGCGGCAACGGGGCGGTGGAGACGTATGCCCACGCGAAAGAGTGTGCGAAGCTCTTCCGGCAGAGCGACATCGACGGCGTCGTGGTCACGCTGCCGAACTTCGGGGACGAGCGGGGGGTGGCCGATGCGCTGAAGCTCGCGGCCCTCGACGTTCCCGTCCTCGTGCACGGCTACCCGGATGACGTCGGGAAGCTCGACATCAGCAATCGGCGTGATGCCTTCTGCGGGAAGATCTCCGTGTGCAGCAACCTGCGGCAAGTGAACATCCCGTTTTCGCTCACCACCAAGCACGTCGTGGCGCCGCGAGACGAGAGCTTCCTCGCCGACCTGAAGCGCTTCGCCGGCGTGTGCCGCGTGGTCAAAGGGATGCGCACGGCCCGGCTGGGAGCCGTCGGCGCGCGCCCCAACGCGTTCAACACGGTGCGATTCAGTGAGAAGCTGCTGGAGTCCAGCGGGATCAGCGTGTCAACCATCGACCTGTCGGAGGTGCTTGCCGGGACGAACGCGCTGGCCGACGACGACGCGCGCGTGCGTGAGAAGGTGGATGAGATCCAGGCGTACGCCAACACCGACGCGGTGCCGGCCGAGCCGATCACACGAATGGCCAAGTTCGCCGTGGTGCTGGGCGACTGGATCGAGGAGAACGAGCTGGACGGGACGGCGATCCAGTGCTGGATCTCGATGCAGGAGAACTTCGGCATCAACGCCTGCACCGTGATGAGCATGCTGAGCGAGAAGCTGCTGCCGAGCGCATGCGAGGTTGACGTGACGGGGCTGCTGGCCATGTACGCGCTGCAGCTAGCGTCGGGCGGGCCGAGCGCGCTGGTGGACTGGAACAACAACTACGGCGACGAGGACGACAAGTGCGCGCTGTTCCACTGCGGGAACTGGGCCAGGAGCTTCCTGGCGGAGGCGAAGATGGGCACGGCGCCGATTCTAGGGGCCGCCGTGGATGAGGGGCGGACGTGCGGGGCGCTCGACAGCACCACACTGCCGGGGCCCGTGACGTACGCGCGCATCACGACGGACGACGAATGGGGGGTGATTCGCACGTATGTGGGGGAGGGGCGCGTGACGGACGACCCGATCGAGACCTTCGGCTGCCGCGCGGTGATCGAGGTGCCCGGACTGCAGGGGCTCATGCAGTACGTCTGTGCCCTCGGCTTCGAGCACCACGTGGCGATCAACCGGTCTCAGGTTGCCGACATCCTGGACGAGGCGTTCACGAAGTACCTGGGGTGGGAGACGTACCATCACCAGCAGTGACGTGCGGGAGGCCAGTGATGAGGAGCTTCCGGGGAGGGCTGATCGGCTGCGGATTCTTCGCCCGCAACCACCTGCACGCCTGGCAGGAGGTGGAGGGAGCGGAGATCGTCGCGCTGTCGGACATCGACGGGAGCCGGGCCGCGGCCTACGGTCGGGGGTTCGAGATCGAGGGCGTGTACGGCGATGCCGAGGAGATGCTGGCGGCGGAGACGCCGGACTTCGTTGACATCGTGACGGGGCCGGAGGCGCATCGGCCGCTGGTGGAGCTGGCGGCGCGGCACGGGGTGCACGTGATCTGCCAGAAGCCGCTGGCGCCGAGTCTGGCGGATGCGCGGGCGATGCTCAAGGCCTGTCGGGAGGCGGGCGTGAGCTTCATGGTGCACGAGAACTTCCGCTGGCGGGCGCCGATGCGGGCGGTGCAGGAGGCGGCCGCCGGGCTCGGCGAGGTGTTCTTCGGTCGGATGTACTGGCGCAGCGCCTTCGACATATGCTCGCGGCAGCCATATCTGGCCGAGGATCCGCGGTTCATCATCTATGACGTGGGCGTGCACCTGCTCGACCTGGCGCGGTTCTACATGGGCGAGGTGGAGCGACTGCACTGCGAGACGCAGCGGGTGAATCCCAAGGTCAAGGGCGAGGATGTGGCGACCATCGTCCTGCGGATGACGAGCGGGGCCACGTGCCTGGTTGAGCTCAGCTATGCGTCGAAGCTGGAGGAGGAGCTGTTCCCTCAGGTCCTGGTGGAGCTGGAGGCGACGGACGGGTCGGTGCGCCTCGGGCCGGACTTCCGCGTCGCCGTGGTGACGGAGGACGGCGTGACCACCCGCACGGCCGGGCCGCACATATTCCCGTGGGCCGACGCGCCCAACGAGGCCACGCAAGAGAGCGTCGTCCGGATCCAGGAGCACTGGGTGGCGTGCCGGCGCGAGGGCCGCGAGCCGGAGACATCGGGCGCGGACAATCTGCGGACGCTGGAGCTGGTCTTCGGCGCGTATGAGTCGGCGGAGACGGGCCTGCGGTACACGGTGGGCCCATGATGCGGGGACGAAGGAGTGAACGCCACGCATGGCCGGCTCAGACCGCAACACCGTCATCGTCGCCTTCGGCGACTCCGTGACACAGGGGACGCCGCATGTGGCGGCGGAGCAGTCCTTCGTGGCGCGGCTACAGGAGGCGCTGAATCGGAAGCCGGGGCCACGGGGGGAGCGCGTCGTTGTCGTCAACGCGGGCGTCGGCGGCGAGAACAGCGCCGAAGGGCTGGCCCGCATCGAGACGGATGTGGTGGACCGCGAGCCCACGCTGGTGCTCATCGAGTTCGGCCTCAACGACGTGCGGTACGAGCCGGAGAAGGCGGTCTCACTGCAGGACTTCCGGGCGAACCTGGGCGAGATGGTCCGGCGCATCCGAGATGCGGACGCCCATAGCGTTCTCATGACGCCGAATCCCATCATCAACGCCCATCACCCCTACTCGCAGGCCACGGACTTCTACGACCGCTGGGGCGGGTGCGATCAGCGCCTGGCGGACTACGCCGACGTTGTTCGGGAGGCGGCGGACGCCGAGGCCGTGCCCTTGTGCGACGTTCGGCGGGCGTTCATCGACAGGGCAATGGCGGCGCAGTTCCACGGCGCGACCGACGACCATACGGACCTCACGACGCTCACAGACTGCATCAGCCCCACCGATGGTGTTCATCCAACGGCTTGCGGGCACGGGTTGATCGCTCTGGAGTTGTACCGGCTGCTGCTGCGGCGTCCGGAGCTACTGACGCGGCCCAGTGCGTGTACATGAACGGCTTGTCTCCACTTCGGGCGCGCGAGACTGAAGATGTGCAAGGGACAGGGAGGAGGAAGATGGGGTTGTGCGGAATGTGGATGAGGAAGTATAATACGGTCGTGGCATGCCGACGCGTGTGTCGGCGCTGCGTCGCTGCTGCTTGATTCCAGATG
>JASFTE010000075.1:0-11474 GCA_050114035.1 Armatimonadota bacterium
CGTCGCCCCGCCGCGAGCGAACCCATCGGCCGCCGCGTTCACCTCATGCGCCAGCCAGCGCTGCTGCCGCATCCGTCGCTCGTGGTTCTCGAGGCTCTCGTCCTCCCGATTCTCCCACGTCCACACCCCGGCGACGCCCTCGAGATCGGTCACCATGTAGATCTTCATCCGGCGCCGCACGCTCCCTTCGCCCGCCCGGCGACTGGGTGCCGCATCGTTCCCGCCCGGCGCGGCACGACCTGCCGCCGCCGTGGGAGGCGTCCGCGCGTTCCCGCGTGTTCATACGACGGAACGAGATTCGCCATGACCGAATGCAGGCGCCAACCCAGTCTGGACCTGCTGATCCTCGCCGACCTGCACTTCGTCGAGAGCGCGCAGCACGAGTGTCCCATCCCCCGGCGCCGCGCCGACCTGGGCCCCGAGCTCATACGCCGCGCCTGGGAGCGGGCCGTCCGCCAGGGCGCCCCCGACGCCGTTGTGCTCATGGGCGACCTCGTGGACAACGGCAACGCCGACCGGGCCGACCAGGACCTCCAGCGGCTCCGCGACGAGCTGGCCGACACGGGCGTGCCCATTCTCGTGGTGCCGGGCAACCATGACGGCGACCCGCGGCGCCTCCTGCGCATCTTCGGCGACCAGGGAGGCGCCCACGAGCTCAACGGCTGCCAGTTGCTCACCTTCGCCGACCACTACGGCGAAGACGACCGGGCCGACAGATCCCGCGACGGGCTCGCCCTCGTCCAGCAGACCCGCCGCGAGCATCCCGCCAGCCCCATCATCGCCTTCCAGCATAGCCCCGTCCACCCGCCCATCGACAGCAGCTACCCCTACAACCTGGCCAACCGCGACGACGTCATGGCCGCCTACGCCGACGCCGGCGTCGCCCTCTCCATCAGCGGCCACTACCACGACGGGCAACCCTTGACCCACGTGGATGGCGTCGGCTACGCAACCTGTCCCGCGCTCTGCGAGGCGCCCTTCCGCTTCCTCCGCCTCACGCTGCGCGGGGGCGACATCGCGCTCGACGAGATAGCCCTGGCCGTGGACCCGAAGCTGGCCCTCGTTGACCACCACGCCCACACCCAGTTCGCCTACTGCGCCGACGACATCACCGCCCAATCGGCCATCGCCCGCGCGCGCGACTTCGGCCTCGCCGGCATCACCTTCGCCGAGCACGCGGGCCAGCTCTACCTCTCGCAGCACGACTACTGGCAGGCCGCGTTCCTGCACGACCCCGGCAGCCTCGCCCGCGAGCGCGCCGCCGGCCGCGACCGGATGCAGCGCTACCGCGGCGAGATCGCGCCCCTCCGCTCCGACTTCGTCCGCGTGGGGCTCGAGGTGGAGTGCGACAGCGAGGGGCAATTGACGCTGCTGGACGAGGACCGGGAGGGGTGGGATCTGCTCATCGGCGCGGTGCACTACCTGCCCAAGCTGCATGGCGGGGCCGCGTCGGCGGAGGTGCAGCGCGCGTTCATGCAGGCGAATGAGCGGATGTGTGAGCACGCCATTGACGTGCTCGCGCACCCATTCCGCATCTTCCGGCGCGGCGAGCGCTCGACACCGACGGAGCTGTACGAGCCGATAGCCGAGCTGCTATCCGCGACGGGTGTTGCGGCGGAGATCAACTACCACACTAACGAGCCCGCTCCGCGGTTCTTTGAGTTGTGTCTGGAGCGGGGCGTGCGGATCGTCCTCGGGAGCGATGCTCATGCGCTGCATGAGGTCGGAGAGTTCGGGCCTCACCTGGAGCTGGTGCGGCAATTGGGAGAGCCGCAAGACGTGCTAACATGCAGCGGCTCCGACCTCAACTGATGCCCGCCGCCGGGCGATGGCCTCGTCGTCTGGCGAGGACGGAGACGCAGCGGGCGAGTAGGGCGTCGATGGTTATCACGCCGCCGATGTGGACGGGCACGATGGCGCGGGCAAGGACTGGGTGTGGTGCGCTCGGAAGTAACGCGACTGCATGCGCGCGATCCTGTTGAGTCAGCAGAATACACGGATAGCGCCTCGGGCATTCGCTCTCGCCCTGGGGGCGCTGCTCATCATCGGCGTCGGCCGGCGCGTGGTGGCGCATGAGACGCCGAGCTGCCCGGTGGACGGCGTGGGCGAGGACATGACAGTGGTCGTCCCCGTTGTCGAGACGCCGCCGACCATCGATGGCGTCCTGGCCGAGGGCGAGTGGGAGCGGGCGGTGAAGCTCGGCGAGTTTCGCTGTACGGCGCCGGACCATGGCACACTGTCCACGCGTCCGACGACAGTGCACCTGATGGGCGGCGAGGGGCGCCTGTACGTCGCGTTCCATTGCCGGATCGAGGACGCGGCGAAGCTGCGGATCTCGGAGACGCGGGAGGACGCCCGGCTCGCGGGGCAGGACCGGGTCGCCATTCTCCTGGACACCCTCCACGACCACCGCCGATGCATCGAGTTGGCGGCAACGCCCGGCGGTGCCAAGTACGACGCGCGCTGGGGCAACAGCGAGTGGGACGGCGTCTGGCAGGTGGCCGGCGCGGTCTATGGCGACTGCTACGTCATCGAGATGGACGTGGACCTCGGCTCTCTGACGTATGAGAGGGGCGGCGAGAAGACCGTCGGGGCCAACTTCATACGCTACGTCCAGGTGCCGGACGAGGATACGGCGTGGGCGGTGGACGAGAGGTCTACCGCATGGGACTGGCAGATCCGCAAGTACCCCCACCTGGCCGGACTGCTGTTCCCGGACAGGCCGGCGAAGCAGGCGGTGGAGGCGGACGCATTCGCCGTGGTGATCAACGACTGGGGCTCGGGCGGCAGCCTGCTGGCGAGCCAGGGCCTCGACATCGAGTACCCGCTCAGCCCCGCGGCGACGTCGCGGTTCGTGCTCTTCCCCGACTTCTCGGAGGTCGAGGCCGCCTACGAGACCGTTGACGTGTCGTACCGGGAGCAGTTCCTCCCGGAGACGCGCGACTTCTTCGTCCACCAGGCCGAGTTCTTCGGCGACCAGAGCCTGTTCCACTCGCGGCGCATCGGCGACTTCGACTACGGCGCGAAGATGACGGGCGCGTATGACCGGTATCGTGTCGGTGCGCTGGACACGTACAACCCCGACACGGATCGCAACGACTTCGTGGCGCACGTCTCGGGGCAGTTCGGTCAGCATACCGACTCGAGCCTCTCGCTGGTGGACGTGCGGGAGCCGGGCTTTGAGAACACGGCGCTCGCCGCGAGCGTCGGGACGCGGTTCGAGGAGGACAGTCCCTGGGACCTGGGCGGCGGCCGCGCTCGCAGTTGGGGCAGCGACCCGGCGCGCGACGGGCGCCGGACCAACGGTCACCTCGGGTACCACACGCGGCTCTTCGGCGCGGATCTGCAGTACGACGAGGTGAGCCCGAGCTTCGACCCCATTGACGGCTTCAATCCCCGGCAGGGATTCAAGACCATCGACCTGAACTCGTGGAACGTCTGGGACCGGAAGGCCGGGGAGCGCCTCTTTGACAGCATCGAGGCCTTCGGCCATTACACCCGCGGCTGGACCAGCGACGGCCGCTTCTACAACCGCGCGTACCGGGCCGGCTCGGTCCTGTGGTTCAGCACGCTGAGCAGGCTGGCCGTTGTCCACACCCGGGATGAGCATTTGGAGGAGGACATCCGGCCGGAGCCCTTCGACGACTCGACCACGATGGTGATGGCCGAGGTCGGGCGGTCCACGGACATGTACGCCCGTGCACGGTACACCTTCGGCCGCGTGGAGGACTCCAAGCTACGGCAGTTCGCGATCAACGCCGACTGGCGCAATCGCTCCGGCAGCCTCCAAGTGGGCGCCGACTACAGCCGGCGGCGGCAGAGCTTCTTCGACGGGGGCAGTGAGACTGCGCAGATCGTTGACCTCAACCTGACGCATGTGCTCGACCCGGAGCATTGGCTGTCCCTGCGCTGGTACACGCGCAGCGGCGACGCGGACATAGACAACCTCAGCCTCGTGTACCGGATCCACCGGCGGTCCGGGAAGGAGCTGTTCTTCATCCTGGGCGACCCGCAGGCCGATCAGACGGCGGGGAAGATCGCCGTGAAGTACGTGCAGCCGTTCAGCTTCTGAGTAGATGAGAGGAGTGCCGACTGATGGTCCCCAGGGCGCTGGCCGTCGCCGCCGTTCTCAGCACGTTTGCCGTGCGGGCCTCGGGTCAGGAGCAGACGATCCTGTTCGATCTTGGCTCAAGCAGCCACAGGACGGGCGGACTCGTCAACAACACCGCGAGCCCCGGCGAGGCCGGCGTGCTCGTCGAGAACGCGCAGGACTCGGACGGGTACCTCACCACGGTCGCCCTGCGGCAGTCGGACGGGTGGAGCGGGATCAACCTCAAGGGCTCCCAGGCCGAGGGACCGTACCCGGCCCAGGCGATGCAGGACTCCTTCTACCTGGGCGACGGGGACGACCGGACGGCGACGATGCACATCGACGGGCTCACGCCCGGCGGGAGGTACACGTTCACCTTCTTCGCCTCGCGCATGGAGTCCACGGTCAATCGCGTCGCCCGCTACACGATCGGGGAGAGAGTCGCGGAGCTGGACGCGTCGAACAACACGAGCGCCCGCGTCTCGATCGCGGACGTGGCCGCCGCCGCGAATGGGTCGGTGACCATCGACGTGGAGTGCGCCGAGGAGGGCGGCTACGCGTATCTGGGAGTGCTGGAGATCCACGGCGCGTTCTCCGAGGGCACACTGGCTCGCGAGCCGCCCGACCCTCTCGACGGTCCGCCGCCGGTGTCGGCGAGGGCGTGGGCCATCGCCGACGGCGGGACGGGAGAGGTGCTCTGGGGGCTGAACGAGGACGAGCCCCGCAAGACCGCCAGCACGACCAAGATCATGTGCGCGTGGGTCGTCATCCAGTTGGCCGCGGCCGATGCGTCCGTTCTTGACGAGGTCGTCACCTTCTCCCGGCTGGCGGACGCGACGGGCGGGTCCACCGCGGGCGTCCGGGAGGGAGAGCGGGTGCCGGTGCGTGAGCTGCTCTACGGCCTGCTACTGCCGTCGGGCAACGATGCGGGCAACGCCCTGGCGGAGCACTTCAACGATCGCCTCCAGCAGCCGGAGGACCCGGAGCTGCGGGACAGCCCGGCCCTGGCGACGCGGGCGGGCTTCGTGGCGGAGATGAACCGCCACGCGCGTCGTCTGGGGATGGCGAGAACGACGTATCGCAGCCCCTACGCCGACGGGGGCAGCGCCAGCCAGTTCACGTCCACGGCGCGGGACCTTCTGCGGCTGGCATGGCATGCGATGCAGGATCCGCTGTTCCGCCAGTACGTCGGCACGCGCCGCCACCGCTGCGTCCTGGAGACCCCCGACGGCGGCGAGCGGGTGGTCGTGTGGCGAAACACCAATCAGCTCCTGCCCATCGAGGGCTACGAGGGGGTCAAGACGGGAACGACGGGCCAGGCCGGGGCGTGTCTCGTCTCCAGCGGGCGCCGGGGGAAGGACCATCTGCTGGTGGCGGTGCTGGGCTCGGCGGCCAGCCCGTGCCGCTACTACGACACACGGAACCTGTTCCGCTGGGCGTGGCTGCAACGCGGGCATCGGCCGGACTGAGCCTGCGGCGGCGAGATCATGTCGGCTCCTCCACCACCTCCAGGGCACAGAGAAGGGGCGCCGAACCAGCGACCGCACCGAGCTCGATGACCATCGTCCCCGTGGCCGCGACACCGCGGATCTCCTTGACCAGCGCTCTGTTGGCGGCGCCGGCCTCCTTGGCGATGTCGAGGCGGGAGATGACCGTTCTGCCCTGCAGCTTCACGTCGAAGACGCGGCTCCCAGGTCTGAGGTCCTCGACCTCGGCGAAGTGGAGCCGCACGGTGTACTCGCGCTCCTGATCGTCTGAGATCTCGATGGTGAAGGCCAACTGCCCCTGCAGCCCGGAGGTGTACAGCCACCGCTCCGGCGTGCCGTCTATGGCGTAGTGATCGGAGTTGTGCCGGAACGCGCCCTCCTCGCCCTGCGACTCAATGGGCAGCACCAGCGCGAGGTAACGGGAGGCTTCACCCGTCGGGCGGGGGTATGCCATCCAGAGATTCCCGACCGCATCCATCCGGTCGCCCGGTGCGTTGAGATTCGCCCGCAGATGCCGTACCCTCTCGGCGGTCCCTTCCGCCGGCGTCGTTCCCTGCTTCTTCCGGGCCGCCGCCGCGCGGCGGATCCTCTGGATCGCCTTCCGCCCGCCGGCAAGGTAGATGGACCAGTCCTCGTTCCGCTCAACCGGCACCAGCGCGAGGGAGGTCTTATAGTTGTACGGGCAGATGCAGGTGCTGTACCCCTCCGGGGCGAGGACGATGCCGCCGGCCGGCACGACGCTGATCCAACACGACGGTCTGGTGTCGGGGAGCCAGTAGGAGCCACTGTCACTCCAGGCCTCGGCGAAGCCGACGCTCGCGGAGCGATAGGCGAAGAGCTCATATCCGGCGGACACCGTCCCGCAGAAGTTCTTCCCGGGAAGCGTGAACCGCCCGCGCTCCCCGGTCAGCGGATGGTGCCGCAGCAGTCGCTCCTTGCCCGTGCGGAGATCGAAAGCCCACGGCAGGAAGAGCGTGTCCCCGACGACCAGGGAGTGCCGGAGCTGCAGCCCGCGCCCCTTGCTGCTGATACCGTCCAGTCTCCTCTTCTGCCAGAGCGGCTCGCCGGTCCGAGCTGAGTAGGCGGCGACGCCGGCGTCTGCCTCCTCGGCCGTGCCCTCCCCCGGGCCGGGAAGCGCCACAAGGACGTCCTGCTTCAGGATCAACGACTTCCACTCGAGTGGAATGCCGTCTCTGGTCCAGAGCTCCTGCCCCGTGGACAGGTCGAGGGCCTTCAGCGACGACTGGTGCCCGCCCGGCTTGCCACGGCGTCTGGACTGCTGGTACGCAAGCTCGTCGTCTCGGTCGAGCAGATACAGCGTCCGTCCATCGGCGACGATGGCGATGGGCGGCACGGCGCGCTCGAGCAGGCGCTCCCAGAGCAGCTTGCCGCTGTTCTTGTTGAACGCGAAGACGTGCCGCGACTGACGCAGCGCCTCGGCGTACCGCGCCCGCCCCTCGGCATCCACCGGCTCGTTCGCCAGCGAGCCGAGCAGATAGCTGCCCGAGATCCCCAGGTACTCCCAGACGAGGCGGTCGGTGGTCGCCCCGCGCAGGCGGAGGGGCAGAAGCTCGGCAAGGGCGCGGGTATGGGGCTCACGGGCGCGGAACGTGTACTCGCGCAGCGTCTCGCCCGTCTGGGCGTCGAGCCGGAGGCACGTGAGGCCCTGGAGACAATAGACGGAATCGGCGTCGGCGACGATATTGCCGCCGCGATGGCTGGGAGGGAATCGCCCGACGTTCTCCAGGTGGCGGTTCCACATCTCCCGGCCATTGTAGGCATCCACGGCGATGATGTCGTGCTGGCCCTGAATGAAGAGGATGCCCTTGGAAAACAGCGGCACCGGCGCGCGCCAGTGGCGCGACACGATCCGCTCCGGGCCGGGCCCGCCCCACCAGAGCATGCCCAGCGGCAGGCGGGCGAGGCGATCCTCCGACGAACACGTGCGGCCGATGTCGGCGTGTGGGTGGGTCCACTCCCCGGCGCCGGGCAGCTCGCCGCGCTTGACGATGGTCCCGGCGGGCGATGTCGCTATCTCCCCGGCCGGCACGCCGCCTGCCAGCAGCCATCGCCGGACGGCGCGCGCGCCGCCCCTGTCGATGTTGCACGCCACGCCGCCGTACGGTCGGAGGACCCGGTACAGCTCCCTGGCGTCGAGGCCCTCGGAGCCACTTCCCAGCGAGTCGCCCCAGACGATCAGGTTGGCGACGTAGGGGTTGTAGGGCAGCCTGTCGAGAGTCCCCTGGTGGACGGCCGCGCGCACGCCGAGAAGCCCGGCATCGTCCAGGATCTTCCGCACGCGCGCCGCCTTCTGTCCGTCCGGCTCGAGGCAGTAGATGACCAGCTCGCTCCGCTCCGTGAGCGCGCAGAGCAGTTGTCCATCGCCAGCGCCCAGCATCAGGCAGTAGCCCGCGTTGACGCCCGAGCGGCGGAGGATGGAGTCGGCCAGCCTCCTGCTCACCCGATCGATGGCAGGCGGCTCGGCAGTGTGCGTTATCTCCCGCCCGGTATCGGAAGGTCCGTCGCCGAAGCAATACAGCCTGCCCGCGGTGGAGCTCACGATGAAGCGCCCGTCGGCGGCGCAGATGCCGCGCGCGTTGCCCTCGACCGGCCGCTGCCACAGCTTCCGCCCCGTGGTGGCGTCCAGCGCCGTGAGGCCCCCGCGCCCGCCGGTGAGTACGGTGCTCCCCACCTGCAGCATGGAGTAGACGCGCCCCACGTCCGCCGACCACCGGGCGAAGGGCACGGGGCTCATCCAGGCGGGCTTCGGGATGACCGGGCCGGACAGCTCCCTGGCGCTCCGCACGATGGAGCTGTTGAGATAGGGCAGCTTGGGGTCTGTGATGTTCTCGTCCCACGCGATCGCCTTGCCGTCCCTGTAGTAGCGCGGGTACGCGGCCATGAGCTCGCCAAAGTCAACCCTGATGATCGGCCCCGCCCCGGCGAGGATCATCTCGGTTCCGTTGCCCACGGCGAGGCTCTTGCCGGTCAGCGACCATTTCGCCTCGCCGGTCCGGCGGTCCAGCCCGAAGAGCCCGGAGCCGAGGCCGGGAGCCGGGTCCCGCTCCTCGTAGCGCACGTTCTCCTCCGTGTGCTGCTGCCGGCGCTTGAAGATGACGGAGTCGTGGAACGCCATCACCCAGGAGCCGCCGGGCTGGTGGGGCTTGTAGCCGAGCCCGTTCTCGTAGAAGACGAACTCCCCGGTCTCCGCGTCGAAGCCGGCGGGCGCTCCCCGTCCCGTTGGCACGTAGAGCATGCCGCGATGATGGAGCAAGTACCCCTGCGGCGCCACTCCCGCAAAGCCCGCCGAGTGCGGAAGAGTGGCGTAGTGGAAGCCGGAGGTGTCATTGCGCCAGATGACGGAGCCATCGTCCGGGTCGAGGCAGTAGATGAAGACGCCGTCCCGCGACCACATGCCGGCGGCGAAGAAGAGCCTGCCATCCTCGATCAGGACCCCGGAGCGCGCGGGCCAGTGCGAGATCATCTGATCGTTGCCGATCAGCTTCTCGTCGCTGGGTCCTCCGCGGAGCTTCCATACCAACTCGCCCGTCGCGGCCGTGAGGCAGTAGAGGTGCCCGTCATCCGAGACGACGTAGACGTGGTCCCGATAGACGACGGGAGCGAAGCGCACGGGGCCCTCGGTGTAGAACGTCCATTTCTCCTCGCCGGAGGCGAGGTCCAGGGCATACACCGTGTGATCGGCGGACGAGCCGAAGAAGACCATGCCGCCCCCGATGGCAGTCTGGGTCGCGTAGTCGAAGTCGATGTACTGGGTCTCGCGATTGGGCTCGCGCCAGGCGTGCCTCGGCGGGTGCCTCTCGTGGTAGGTCCACAGCAACACGGGCGCGGCGGAGATCTCGGCATCCACGTACCCCGTACGCTGGTTGTTGCCCAGATACTCCGACGTGGCGGCCGCCAGTGCGACCGAGCTGACGCACAGGCTGAGCGCGACCATGGAAGCGCGTAGCTGGCTGAGCATGCACAGGTCTCCTTGTCGGCGGCAGCGGTAGCTTGGCTTCAGGTGTGAGTATAGCACGGTCGCGGGCGGCTGTCCGTGGCAGCCGCTTCCACGCTACCTGAGGAACAGGCCGGAGAAGGCGAGGTAGCAGGCGACTATCCCCACGGCGAAGACGCCCCACCAGAAGGCCAGGTTGCGGTACCAGGGGTGGCCGAGGGTGCCGAAGATGTTGAGGCGGCTCCAGTTGACGGTCAGGGCATCGGTGACGCTCTCCGGGCGCGGAGGCGGTGTGTTGCGACTCACAAGCACCATGACCAGCACGCAGAAGACCCATGAGAAGAGGGCCCGCAGCGTGAAGGCGGTCACGCCCGGGATCCACCGGCCGAACACAACGTATTCCAGGAACAGCGAGAAGACCATCCCGGCAGGAATCGTCAACACCGCGGCCCGGGCCGTGGCGCGGCGCCAGAGGATGCCGACAACGAAGATGGCCGAGAAGGGCGGCGCGAAGTAGGCGTAGAGGTTCTGGATGTAGACGAAGACGCCCTGGCCGAGTCGCTCGATGAATGGAGCGATGGCGATGGAGACGGCGAGCACGATCGTCCCCACCAGGCGGCCCATGGCGACCGAGCGCCGCTCGGACAGATCGGGGCGGAACCAGCGCTTGTAGATGTCGAGCGTGATGATGGTTGAGGTGGAGTTCAGGACTGAGTCCACCGTGGACTGGATGGCGCCGAAGAGCGCCGCCAGGAGCACCCCGCGGAGGCCCACGGGCACTAACGACATCAAGAGGGCCGGATAGCCCCGGTCGGCGCCGTGCTGATCGAGGCTCGGATCCCTGGCGAAGTAGATGAGACCGGGCACGACGATGAGCATCGGGAGCACGATCTTCAGAAAGCCGGCGAAGACGATTCCCATGCGGGCGTGCCAGGCATCCCGCGCGGCCAGCACCCGCTGCACCATGAACTGGTTGATGCAGTTGTACCAGATGCCCACCGAGAGCCAGCCCACCGGGACGGTGACCCACGGCAATATGGCGTGGCTGACGGGCTGGAAGATGGAGAGCCGCTGGTAGGAGGTCGCGCCCTCGCCCAGCACCTGCGGCGCCAGGCGGCTGATGCCGGCCGACCACGCCTCCCCGTGCCCCAGGTTGCGCTCCATCATAGTGTGCCAGCCGGCCAGTAGGCCATCACCGGCGCCGAGAGCGCGCAGGCCGAGCACGGTGACGAGCACGCCGCCCAGTACCATGATGGATGTCTGGAACACGTCGGTCCACGCGACCGACCGCAGTCCGCCGAAGATGGCGTAGCTGCCGGCCACAACACCGATGATCAGCACGCCGAACCAGATGTCCCACCCGAAGAGCGCCTGCAGCCCGGCGGCCCCGGCGTACAGGACCGCCGCGAGGAAGGCGGTCACGTTGGCCACAACGGTCATGATGGCGAAGAGGAGCCGACAGGCGGGGTTGAATCGCCGCTCGAGGAACTCGGGCGCCGTGAACACGCGACTGGCGAGCAGGAAGGGGATGAACACCCAGATGAGGGTGGAGAAGGTCCAGATGTTGCCCCACTCCCACTGGGCCACGCATACCCCGTAGATGTACGCGGCGCCGATCATGCCGATGAAATGCTCGGTGGAGATATTGGAGCCGATGAATGAGCTGCCGACGACGTACCAGGGGAGCTTGCGGCCGGCCAGGAAGTACTCCTCGGAGGTGGCCGCCCGCCTCCGGCTGACATAGAAGCCCATGCTGACGAGGACCACGAAGTAGAGGGCGAAAGCCGCCAGGTCGGTGAACGTGAGCTCAGCCATCAAACCGTCCTCATTGGATGGGCGAGCGCGGCCTGCCCGGGTCTGTCTACCCTCTCGACAGCAGCCACACGAAGTCGATGCCGACGGCAGTGCCGGGGCCGGCCTCGCTCTTGCCGCGCGAGGTGAG
>JASFTE010000076.1:0-11421 GCA_050114035.1 Armatimonadota bacterium
CTGGAGCGATGGGACGTCCGGCGGCGACAGGGCGACTGGACTACATGGGAACGGCGCTGGGCCGTGGGATCCGTGCGAGCCCACCCCGGGCTGCGACGGGGAGGGATATAGCGTTCTCGGGGAAGCCGCGGAGGCCTTCTTTGTGGCGGGGCACACGGCAGCACTCGGCGGACGGTGGCGGTGGGCTCCTGGACGCAGCAGTCCTCCGGGAACTGCGCGATCGCGTCCATCTCGCTGCGGTACTGCATGGTGGCGGCGGTGACGGCGCCGCGGACCAGGAGGCCCTCCTGCTGCCACTCGAGACACCCGCGGACCGCCCAGGCGAGGATGCCCTCGGATCCCGACCGGAGCTTCTCGTCCAGGTGCTTGTCCTGCTCGTGCTCCTCAGAGGTGCGGCGGAAGGAGACCAGCCGCACCCGATCCCACACGGCCTGCTCGTCGGCCCGGATCTCGGGCTTGTGGAACTAGGACAGGCACCCATTTCCCTGGGTGGCATGCATTCCTGTTCTCGGCGAGGGGAATGGGTGCCTGTCCCTGGCTCTTGGTTCTATCACTCTATCTCCACCGCACGTACCGCGTGCGCTGGAATGACGACGGCGTGCGGCCGTCCGCGGGGTCTCTCCTCGCCCGTCCATTCTGGCACCGCCACGATCCACGCCGTCCTCCCGCGGAACAGGAGGTTCAGGCTGCGCGTCCGCTGCATGACGTGCTCGCCCGGCTCCACCGAGGGAGCGCCGACCTCGTCGCCCATCAGGGAAGCCTGCCACGGCAGCCCCGCCGTCCACAGCCGCACTCCCCGGGGCTGCATCCCGCCCCACCGCTGCGGCAACTGAGGGGACACGACGGCCATGTGGGCGATGACGGCGGCGATGGCGATGAAGATGGTCACGCCAATAGTCGCCGATCGGGTCAGAGCTGTGGCCAGGTTCATCCGCTGCGCGAGCGCCTGCTGCAGGGCGAAGCAGAGGAACACGGTGAGGGCTGCGATGACGAGCATGATCGCGCCCGACCCCCCGGGAGTCAGGGAGCCCTTGATGCCGAAGGCGAGCCTCGCGGCGCCCACGCCGACCAGGCCGGCGATGATCACCGAGAGGGCCACGAACACGATGTGCATGAGGGCGGGGACGTAGTCGGACCGAGCTGAGCGCGGCTCCGGGCGTTCACAGAGCCAGGAGACGGTCAGGATGGCGGCCCCGATGAGCACCCCGCCGGGGAGTCCGACGATCGGGTAGCGAGCGTGCAGGAGATCGACGGGGTAGACGTGGTACTTCGACAGATTGAGGGTGACCGTGAGGAAGCCCTCGACGTAGCAGATGGCCGCTGCCGCCCCGACGTACCCCACGAGCCGGGCGCTGATCACGAAGAGCCCGGTCATGCCATCACCCCCACTGCGCTCAGAAAGCCATCTCCAGCGACGCCATGAACAGGTCGAGCTCGTCGATCTCGACCCGGTCCAGCCCTCCGTCGAGGTTGATGAGCATCAGGTTCTGCTGCATCCCGTCAACGACCAGGCCCAGTCCGGCCGGGAAGCCATTGAGCATCTCGGGCACTGCCCCCGTCGCATCGAAGTGCTCGTTCGGCTCCTGGTGCGCGTAGGTGAACGTTGCGTTCACGCCCGGCGTGAGTTCCGTGCTGACCCGCGCCGACCACAGTCTGTCATAGACGGGCTCGGGATCGCTGTTGCCCGTGCCGCCGAAGGCGAACTGGCCCAGGTAGTTCATGGGCACGTCGCGGTTCAGCAGCCGATGGTACGCCAGCTCCACCGGGCACTCGCCCACGTCGAAGCTAGCGTAGCCGCCGAGGGCCTCCAGGTTGTGCGCCGCCACAGGATTGTCCAGCCACCGCTCCCACGCGTAGCCGGTGTTGAACCACGGGGGCGTCCGGACGGTGGTATCGAGAGTGAGCCGCGGCTGCAGGAGCTCATAGTACGGGTTCACCGCGCTGTAGAAGGGGTCGAAGCCGAAGTCCACCTTGGACCAGTAGCCGGTGAAGTTGACGCAGCCCTCGTTCCACAGCTCGTAGCTCACCGAGACCGCGTCCGGCTGCGCCGGGCTGCTGGTGGGCCCGTTCCAGTGCCACGTGGTGCTCGGGCCCTGCTGCCAGTCGTCCCCCTCCGTGTAGCCGAAGGCGTCCTCGCCGAGACGCGCGTACTCGGCCACGAGCCTGCGGTCAAGCAGTGTCCCCTCCACGTCCACACTCCACCCGTCCTCCTCGCCGAGGCCGGTGGCGAGCCAGTTCCCGCCGATGCTCCAGTCATCGCACACGTCCCACTGGATGCGCGCGCTCGCAAATCCATCGTTATGCAGCAGGTGGCGGCGGGTGAGGTCCCCAATGCCCGTCGGGTCGGCCACGGTGGCCTCGAGGGCCTCGTTCAGCTCGCCGCTGGACGCCATGCCGAAGAAGGCGCTCAGTGCCACATCGCCATGCTGCTGTGATAGGGACGCGCCCTGCAGCGCCAGGCGCTGGTTGTCCACCAGCAGGCCCACGGGGCCCTGGGCGAGGTACTGCCGGCCGACCACCCAGGCGGTCGGCTGCAGCATGTCGGTATCGAACCTGATCCATGCCTCATCGAGCCAGATGATCTCGTCGCTGCCCCGGACCTCCAGGAGCGATCCGGCGAGGGGCGCGTACAGGTCGAGGCCATCCCCGTTGATCTGCCGGCTCTCGGCCACGGCTCCGTTGCCGTCCACGATGCCCTCGAAGTCGTCGGCCGTCAGCGTGCCGGAGGCCGCGTCATGGAACTTCGCCGTGATGCGGCCGTGGACGTCGTCGAGGATCTCGCCCTCGATGCCGATGGTGGCCGTGAGCGCGTCGAAGTCGCCGCCGAAGGTGCTGCTGGTCGAGGTGAACAACGCATCGCCGGCCAGCCCGAGGCGGTAGTCCAGGCGGCCGTACGCGTGGGGGCTGTCGGTGTGCTCCTCGAGGGCGCTGACGCGCCCGTCGAGGTCATCGAGCTCCGCACCCCTCCGCTCCAGGTCGTCCCTGATCTGCTGGATCTCGTCCCTGAACTCATCCACGAGCTTCTGGCAGATGGCCCTGATCTCATCGGCGCTCGGCCCCGGGCCGGCGTCGCCCTTGCGTCCCTTCTCGCCTCTGGGGCCCGTGTCCCCCGGCGGGCCCTTCGGCCCCCGATCGCCCGCGGGGCCCTTGGGACCGGGAGGGCCGGGATCGCCCTTGACGCCCCGGTCGGCCTTCTCGAGTCCGTCCGCGAGCTTCTGCCACAACCGGGCGATGGCCATCGCGAACTCGTACCGCGTCAGTGCACGGTCGCCCTTGAACGTCTCGTCCGGGTAGCCCTCGATGACGCCCTGCTTCGCCAGGAAGTAGACTGCATCGTACGCCCAGTGCGTGAAGGGCACATCTCGAGTGATGTCTGCTGCGAGGACGGGCGTCGCCAGGCTCAGCGCCACAACTACGCCCACCGCAACTGCCATCGTTCTCACGTCACCGCCCTCCCATCTGTATCCGCATCGGCCGCCGCCGGGATGGCGTGGCGGCGCGACGCTGGTGCTGCGCACAGCCGCACCCCACCAGAATGTGAGGATAGCACAGGTTATATCGGCAGTCAATGCACAAACCTATACCGCCATGAGTGCCTGGGCACCGCGGTAGGAGGACAGAGCCCGCAGGGGAGCGAACCATATCCCATCCTGGCAGGCGCTGTCTGGGAGGAGCCCGGCAATGAGCAGCACACTCGCACTCGATGGCGGCGAGCGCACCGTCCCGGCGGGGATGGTGAAGACCTGGCCGCCGATTACGCAGGCCGACAGGGACGCCGTGCTCGCGGTGTTCGACAGCGACCACCTGCACGGCACCCATGCCCCGAGGGCCACGGAGCTCGAGGAGAAGTGGAAGGCCTACTGCGGCGTCCAGCACTGCCTCATCACCAACAGCGGCACCTCGGCCCTGCACATGGCCGTGGCGTCGTGCGGCGTAGAGCCCGGGGACGAGGTGATCACCAGCGCCTTCACTTACTGGGCCACGGCGGCGGCCATCCTGCACCAGAACGCCATCCCCGTCTTCGTGGACATCGACCCGCTGTCCCGCACCATGGATCCCGCGAAGCTCGAGGAGAAAATCACCGAGCACACCAAGGCGATCCTCCCGGTGGACGTGCACGGCATGGTGGCCGACTGGGACCCGATCCTCGACGTCGCGCGCAAGCACAACCTCGTCACCATCGCCGACTCCTGCCAGGCCCACGGGGCCAAGTACAAGGGCCGCCGCGTCGGGGGCATCGCGGACGTGACGGGCTTCAGCCTCAATCGCTCCAAGAACCTCACCGGCGGCGAGGGCGGGCTCTACACCACCGACAACGAGCAGTGGGCCACGTTCGCCGACAAGATGCGCCAGTTCGGCGAGGTCATCATCGCGGGCGAGGAGCGCGAGTACAACGCCTACGCCCTCGGGTGGATGTACCGGCAGCACGAGTTCATCAACGCCTTCACCCTGAGTCAGCTCGAGCGGCTCGACTACAACAACGGCAGGCGGCAGGAGTTCGCCGACTACCTGACCGCCGAGCTCGAGCAGGTCCCCGGCATCTCCGGTCCCTACTGTCCCGAGTACGCCGAGCCGGTGCACTTCCGCTACGTGGTGAGCTTCGACCCGACGGAGGCCGGCCTCGATGTCACGCCGGCGCAGTTCCGGGCAGCGATGGAGAAGGCGCTCCAGGCCGAGGGCGTCCCGGCGGGCCAGTGGCAGCGCCTGCCCGTGCCCGGGCAGGACGTGTTCCAGGAGAAGAGGGGCTACGGCAAGGGCTGCCCGTGGACGTGCGCGCACTACGGCGGCGCGGTGGAGTACCGGGCGCAGGACTACCCGGAGACGCTGAAGTACCTCGAGTCCCACTCCTACATCACGGGCGTGTACCCGCCGAACGAGATGAACCTGATGGAGCTGTACGCGCAGGCCTTCCGCAAGGTCGCCGACAGCGCCGCGCGGGCCGTGGAGCTGGCATCAAGCGAGTAAGCCCCGAAGGGGGACTCCCAATGTCCGACTTCAACGGTTTGGGAATGAGTCTGGGCAACCTGCCCAGGCTGTCGGCAGCCAAGACGAGGTCGCTCAGCGCCGAGAACTTCACCGGCGAGAAGGGCAAGGGCGGCATGGCCACCGAGGGCACCGGCGCCGGGTGCGCCCGTGACCTGGGGCAGGGCTGGAAGGTGTCGCCGAGCGTCCGGATCGAGGCCGGGTCCACCTTCGACCTGGCCGACATCGCCGGCCCCGGCGCGATCCAGTCCATCTGGCTCACCGGGGACGTGGCGCGCAAGGGCCCCATCGGCCGCTTCTACATACTGCGCGTCTACTGGGACGACGAGGACGCCCCCGCGGTGGAGTGCCCGGCGGCCGACTTCTTCGCCTCCGGCTGGGGGCGATTCGCCCAGATCAACTCGCTGCCGGTGTCAGTGAACCCCAACCGCGGCTACAACTGCTTCTGGGAGATGCCCTTCAGAAAGCGCTGCCGCATGACGCTGGAGAACCGCCATCGGGAGGACATGATCCTCTACTACCAGATCAACTACACGCTCACGGACGTGCCCGACGACGCGGCGTACTTCCACGCCCAGTTCCGCCGCACGAATCCGCTGCCGTACAAGGAGCCCTACACCATCGTCGAGGGCATCAAGGGGCAGGGGCAGTACGTCGGCACCGCGATGGCCTGGGGCGTGAACAACACGGGCTGGTGGGGCGAGGGCGAGATCAAGTTCTTCATCGACGGCGACGACGAGTTCCCCACCATCTGCGGCACCGGCACCGAGGACTACTTCGGCGGGGCGTACAACTGGGACGTGGACGGGCACTACACCAACTACTCCACACCGTTCCTCGGCATGCACTGCCTCCCGCCGGACGGCACGTACCAGTCCCAGCAGCGCTTCTCGCTCTACCGCTGGCACGTGATGGATCCAATCCGCTTCGAGAGCGACCTGCGCGTCACCATCCAGGCCCTCGGCTGGCGCGACGGCGGCCGCTACCTGCCGCTGCAGGATGACATCGCGTCGGTGGCCTACTGGTACCAGACGCTGCCGGCGGCGCCGTTCCCGCCGCTGGGGGACGAGGACTATCTCGAGATCATCTGAGGAGGCGATCTCCAGGCCATGAAACTCGGATTCATGCTGTATTCACTGGGCCGCACGTTGAGCGAGGGCGGCATCACGCTGCCGCAGGCCTTCGCGCTGATGAAGGAGACCGGCGCCGAGGGCGTTGACCTGTCGCTGGGACACCTGGGGGACGCCAGCAACGCCGATGTGAAGCAGATGGTCGCCGACGCCGGGCTCGTGACATCGTGCTACATCGGCGGCGCGAGTCTGGCGACGACCGATCCGGCCGAGCGGCAGCAGGCCCTCGACGCCTGCCGGCAGATCATCGACAACGCCGCCGAGGTCGGCGCGCCGGTGGCGCTGCTCACCGTCGGCACCATGCAGGAGGGCCAGGAGCGCCCGGAGGCCCGGCGCATCATGGCCGAGGGCCTCGCCGAGTTGCTCCCGCACGGCAAGGCCGCCGGGGTGACGCTCACCATCGAGGACTTCGGCAGCGCCCGGTCGGCCTACCAGACGGGTGCCGAGGTGCTGGAGTGCTGCGAGCTGGCCGGGCCCGATATGATGATCACCTACGACAGCGGGAACATGATCATGGGGGACGAGGACCCGGTGGCGGGCCTGAACGTCATGGCGCCGCGCACCGTGCACGCCCACGCCAAGGACTGGGAGCTGCTGCCCGCCGACGCCGAGCCCCGCATCCGGTCCCGCGCCGGGAAGCGCTACGTGGGCACGATCGTCGGCACCGGCGTGATCGACTACCCGGCCGTCATCGGCGCGCTGCGCAACATGAACTACGAGGGCTTCCTCTCCTTCGAGTACGAGGGCCGCGGCGATCAGATCGAAGCCGCCCGGCAGGGGATGGCGTACCTCAGGGGAATGATGGAGTAACGGCTAATCATCCCCGCTCCATGAGGAGAGAATGCTCTGTGACATTCAGTTCACGTCGAGTGAGCCTTGCGCTGGTCTCCGCCGTCGCGGTGGCGCTGCTCGTCGGGGCCGTGCTACTGCACCGAGCGGCGACTCCCGCCGCGGCGCAGCCACGGGAAGGCCCGGCGGTAGTGGTGGGCACTGTCGTGGATCGAGGGCCCCAGCACATTGCCGTGCGCTCCGATGAGACGCGGGAGGTATTCGAGTTCCTTGTGCGCGAGAATCCCGACCTGATCCGGCGCCTGCAATCGGTGCGGCCCGGGCAGCGGGTCGAGGCCGTGGGGCACCGAGAGGGGGATGCGTGGGTCCTGGCGGAGCTGCACATGCTCGGCGGCGAGCCCGGTCCGCCCCCTGAGGGACCCGAGCGGCCCGAAACGCCTCCCGAGCCCATCCCGCCCGACGAGCGGCCGCCCGGCGAAGGGCCAGCCGCCTACAGGCAGGACTTCGAGGGAGGCACGGAGGGCTGGGAGCTCGATCCCGGCTGGGAGCTCCTCCGGCCGCGGCGCGGTAGCCGGTCCCTGCGCGGCCGCGGACACACGTGGGCCCGCTACGTGCGTGGCGCGTGGGGCGACTATGAGCTGGCCCTGCGCCTCCGACTGGCCCGCGGCGCGATACACCTCAACTACCGGGTCGAGGGCCCCCGGCGCTACTTCATCGGCGTCGATGCCGACGGGGTGCGACTCGCGAAGCAGACGGGCCCCGAGACCTTCTTCAACAACCTCGCCAGCGGCGAGAGGCGAATGCCGGCAGACAGGTTCGTCCCGATCCGCATCGCGGGCCGCGGCGGTCGGATACAGGTCCGGGTGGCGGGGCAGGTGCTGATCGACTACACGGACCGCGATCCACTGCTGCGGGGCGGGATAGCCTTCGAGACGCTGGATGGCTCCGAGGCGTACGTTGACGATGTCACGGTGACCGGCAGTGGCGCCGCCGTTGCCGCACCCGGCGCGGGGGCCCCACAGCCGCTGACCGGCCCGCTTCCGCCGGGCGGCCTGCCCGTGGTCCAGGTCGTCACGCTTCCTACCGGCCCGGTCGCCGCTCTGCCCAAGATCCGGCCGGCCATGCCGCCGATGCGCGACCTCACCAACATCCAGAGAGCCCTCCGGTGGCAGTACACCGGCGGCCCCGTCGGGGGGCTGGGCTACGACGTGCGCATGGTGCAGGGCCAGCCAACCACAATGTACGTCAGCGACGCCTGGGCGGGCGTGTTCCGCAGCAACAACGGCGGGCAGGGCTGGACTCCCATGAACGAGGGCATCACCGTGCGTCGCGGGCTGACCAACGAGGCCTTCCCCATCTTCAGCCTCACCATCAGCCCACACAATCCCAACGTCATCTGGATCGGCACCAAGGACAACCGCGGCATCTTCCGCTCCGACGACGGGGGCCAGCAGTGGCACAAGATGGACAAGAATCTCCCCTTCAACGGCAAGCTCGGCCTCACCGTCCGTGGCTTCACCGTGCACCCCACCAAGCCCAATACCGTCTTCGCGGCGGCGGAGATCTCCAGCTTCGCGTGGCACCCGAGCAAGTCGAAGGTCCAGGGCAAGGACTTCGACAAGACCAGGGGAGTCGTGTACAGAACGGACGATAACGGCCAGACGTGGCACGTGGCCTGGCAGGGCGACAACCTCGCCCGGTACATACTCATTGATCCGCGCAACCCGGACGTCATGTACATCTCCACCGGCATCTTCGATCGCGAGGCCGCCAACGCCAGTGCCACGACGCCCGGCGGCGTCGGCATCTACAAGACCACTACCGGCGGCAAGAACCCCAAGACCGACTGGTACCAGATCAACAACGGGCTGGGCAACCTCTACGTCGGGTCGCTGTTCATGCATCCGCAGAACCCCGACATCCTGCTGGCGGGGACCGGATGCAACCCCTGGCTCAAGGGCGCCGGTGTCTACATCTCCCCCAACGGGGGCGCATCGTGGCAGTGGACCCTGCAGTCACAGAACTCGGCCATCACCGCCGTGGAGTTCGCCGCCTCGGATCCGAAGATCGCCTACGCCGGCAGCTCCGAGGCCATCTTCCGAAGCCACGACACGGGCATGACCTGGCACCGCATGACCCCCCCGGGGAAGGTGTGGGGCCCAGACGGCATCCGGGCCGGCTGGCCCATTGACTTCCAGGTGGATCCGAAGAACGCCAACCGCCTCTTCGCCAACGCCTACGGCGGCGGCAATTTCCTCACCACCGACGGGGGCGTCACCTGGACGAACGCCAGCAAGGGATACTCCGGGGCACAGATGCGGCATCTGGTCGTTGATCCCGCGGACGGCCGGCGCGTGTACGCCGCGGGACGCAGCGGCCTGTTCGTCACCCGCGACGCCGGCCGGCAGTGGCTGGGGCTCAACAACGAGGGCGGGCAGGCGATAGACTGGCCCATGGTGGCCATCCACCCGACCAACTCGCAGCACATCATCGGCGCCAGCCTCTGGAATCCCAAGCTGCTCCGCACCGTCAATGGGGGCCAATCCTGGCAGGCCATGGCCTCCCTGCCGAGCAACGCCTACGGCTGGCGCTGCGCGGCATTCGCCCGCTCGAACCCGGCGCGAGTGTACGCCGGAACCGCAGGCCGAGCGACATTCGGGCAACTGGACACGACGCTCCCCGGGCTGGGCATCTACACATCGCCCGACGGCGCGAAGACGTGGTTCCCCGCCAACGACCCCACGTCCAAGGATGCCCACGTGTTCGAGCTGCTGGTTGACCCCGACAAGGCCTACATAGTGTACGCCGCCACGTACAACCACGGGGTACTGATGACCGACAACAATGGGCAGAAGTGGCAGCAGCGCAACCCGACGCCCAAGCAGGTGAAGAACCCGAAAGCCATATCGCTGGCCATGCACCCGGCGACCACCAAGACGCTCTACCTCGGCCTGGAGCACGCGGGCCTGTACCGCACCGTGGACGGCGGCGTCACGTGGAAGCCCTGGATGGCCGGCATCGACCCCAACGCCAGCATATCCGAGATCGTCTTCGACCCCGCCGAGCCGCGGATTATGTACGCCTCCGACCTCAAGAGCGGCGTCTACCGGTGGGACGAGGCCAAGAAGGTGTGGCGCAAGATCAACCTGGGACTGTGGAACCGGGAGGTCAACGCCATGGCGATCTCCGGCGATGGGAAGATGCTGTATGCGGGATCGGAGGGCGCCGGTGTCTTCCGTCTCGATATGAGCGGCACGTAGGAGACGCTCCCATGGGACGGACGACTGCGGTCCTCTCCGGCGTGGTGGTCGGGGTCGCGTGGCTCTCGGCTGCGCCCGCGGGGGACCCCGGCAGCGTCTCCGGCCTCGTCCGCGGCGCGGACGGCCCCGTGGCCGGCGCCGTAGTCCGCCTCCGGGGCACGCACACTCGCGCGGTCTCGGCGCGCGACGGCTCCTTCAACCTCGCCGACATGCCCGGCGACCGCCCGCTGACCATCACCGCGTGGGCCGAGGGCTACCTCATCGGCTGGACCCGGGCGCGGGCCGGGCAGAGCGGCATCCGCATCACCCTCCAGCGCCATTACACCACCGACAACGCCCACTACGACTGGTTCTCGGCCGAGGGCTCTCGCGGCTCGGAGCAGTGCGGCAAGTGTATGCCGCGGCTCCACACCGAGTGGCGCAGCGACGCGCATTCACAGTCCGCCGTGAATCCCCGCTTCCTCACGGTGTACCGCGGCACCGACACCGAGGGCAACAAGAGCCCACAGACCCGGCACATCACGGAGCGCGACTACGGCCGCAGGCCTCTGCCGCCCGACCGCGACCGGCCCTACTTCGGTCCCGGGTACAAGCTGGACTTCCCCGACACGGCCGGCAACTGTGCCACCTGCCACGTGCCCGCGGCGGCGGCGCAACCGGATCAGGCGTACGCAACCGATGTGAAGGACGCCGTCGGCGTGGAGACCGAGGGCGTCTTCTGCGAGTTCTGTCACAAGATCGGAGACGTGGCCATCGACCCCGAGACGCACCTGCCGCCCACCAACATGCCGGGCGTGCTCTCCATGCGCCTCTACCGGCCGCACGAGGGACAGGAGCTCTTCTTCGGCACCCTCGACGACGTCACCCGCAGCGTGACGAAGCTCCCGCTGCAGCAGGAGAGCGCCTTCTGTGCCCCCTGCCACTTCGCTGCATTCTGGGACACGGTCGTCTACAACTCCTACGGCGAGTGGCTCGCGAGCCCGTACAGCGATCCGGACACGGGTCAGACGTGCCAGGAGTGCCACATGCCCCGGACGGATGCCACGCTCATCGCGCTCCCCGAGGCGGGCGGCGTGCCGCGAGCGCCCGGAATCACGTCCAGCCATCGGATGCCGGGGGCGGCAGATGCAGCATTCCTCCGGGATGCAGTGCAGCTGGAGCTGAAGCCGCGTCGCGCCCGGGAGCGCGTGCTCGTTGATGTGCTCGTGACCAATGCAAAGGCCGGGCATCACATCCCAACCGGTCATCCCGCGCGGAAC
>JASFTE010000077.1:0-11389 GCA_050114035.1 Armatimonadota bacterium
CGATCTCGAGGGCGTCGCCGGCGTGTGGACGTGGGAGAATCGGGAGGACGAGAGCCTCGAGAACCACGAGCGACGGATGCGGCAGCAGCGCTGGCTGGCGCATGAGGTGAACGCGGCGGCCGATGGGTTCGCTCGCGGCGGGGCGACGGAGGTGCTCGTCAACGACGGTCACGGGGCCAGGTACACGCTGGACATGGAGTGTGCCGATCCGCGGATTCGGGTCTGGCACGGCAAGGAGCGGCCCTTCTACTGCGTCGGGCTGGACGAGTCGTGCGCGGGGCTCACGAGCCTCGGGACGCATGCCAAGGCGGGAACGCCGAACGCGACGCTGGCGCACACGATGTCGCAGGCCGTGCGGGGGTACTGGCTCAATGGGATCAGCGTGGGGGAGACGGGCTACCAGGCCTTCCTCGCCGGGCACTACGGCGTGCCGTTCATCTTCTGCGCGGGGGAGGCGCATGCGTGCAAGGAGATGGAGGAGCTCGTGCCGGGCTGTGTCACGGTGCCGGTGAAGGTGGGCCTGAGCGAGCTGTCGGCGCTCACGTGGCCCCCGGCGAGGGCGTGCGAGATGATCCGAGAGGGCGCCGAAGAGGCCATGAGGCGGATCGGCCAGATCGAGCCGCTGAAGCTCGAGAGTCCCATCGTCTTCCGGGAGCAGTGGCACGACCCGCGCTTTGATCCCGAGAATCCCCCGGCCGTCGGCCGGATCATTGACAGCCGCACGCGGGAGATCGAGGCTGAGGATATGGTGGAGTTGATGTACAAGAAGTACGGGTACCGGAGAACGTGAGGACACCATGGCTACACGCACGACATGGCTGGCATGCGGAGCATTGGCGCTGCTTGCTGCATCTGGCGCGCTCATCTCGATCGGTGAGGAGCCGGCGGCCGGCGGAGCGCGGAGTCCGGTGGCATTCAAGGCGCCGGAGCTGCCTCGTGTGTACGTTGACACGAGCATGCCCGAACAGACGGGCCAGGTGGTGCGGGTGCGGGCCCGCGGCGACCTGCAGCAGGCACTGGATTCCGCTGAGCCCGGAGACACGATCGTGCTGGAGGCGGGCGCGACGTACACGGGGACGTTCATGCCGCCCAGGAAGGCGGACGGCGGGTGGATCATCGTCAGGAGCTCCGCCCAAGACCGACTACCGCCACCAGGCACGCGCGTGACGCCCGAGCACGCGGAGTACATGCCGAAGCTCGTCACGAATCGGAACGTCCAGCCGGCGCTCCGGGCGGCGCCGGGCGCGCATCACTACCGGTTCATCGGCATCGAGTTCACGACGGCGCCGGAGGTCAGCAAGGTGAGCGCCATCGTGGAGGTGTCGCACAGGAGCACCGAGCTTGAGGACGTGCCGGCGCACTTCGTCTTCGATCGCGTGTACATCCACGGCAACCCGGAGCTGAACAGCCAGCGCGGGCTGACTCTCAACGCGCGTTCGGGGGCAGTGATCGACTCATGGATCGACGAGTGCCACATCCACGGCTTCGACTCGCAGGCGATCGTGTCGTGGAACGGACCGGGGCCGTACAAGATAGTGAACTGTTTCCTGGAGGGCGGGTCGGAGAACATCATGTTCGGGGGCGCGCGTAACTCGGCCGAGACGATGGTGCCCGGCGACATCGAGATCCGACGGTGCCACCTGTACAAGGACCCGGCGTGGTCGGAGCTGAGGTACCCGAACAACTGGGCGGTCAAGAACCTGTTCGAGATCAAGACGGCTCGACGGGTACTGCTCGAGGGGAACGTACTGGAGAACTGCTGGGCCGAGGCGCAGACGGGATATGCCGTTCTGCTGAAGAGCTCGAGCCCGAGCCAGGGGAGGCCGTGGGACACCACGAGCGACATCACCATCCGCCACAACCGCATCATCAACTCCGTCAACGGCGTCGCCATCGCCCGGTGGAGCAGCGCCGGGCCCGTGACGGAGGGCGCTGAGCCCACCTCGCGCATCCTGGTGGAGCACAACGTCTTCGAGCGGTTCGGCAGCGCGAGCGACTTCCCGAGCAGGAGCTCGGGCCGGATGTTCCAGGTGGCAGGACGGGATTACACGTTCCGGCACAACACGGCGTGGACCGACGTGAACATGATCTCGCTCACGAAGCCGGCGACCGACAATCTCGTGTTCCTCGACAACCTGATGACGCCGGGCAGCTACGGCGTGAAGCCGGATGGGGCCGGGGTGGGGTGGAAGGCGGGGCTGGGGACGCACATCCGCGGGAATAGCGTGATGCGGGGGAACACGATCATCCGGGTGGGCACGGAGCGCGCGCAGCGTACCAGCCCCGGGGCGTACCCGGATGGGAACCTGTTCTTCGATTCGTTCGAGGCTGCAGGAGTCGATCCGGAGGCCTATCGGCTGCTGCCCGACAGCCCGGCGAAGGGCACCGCGACGGACGGGACGGATCCGGGGGCGGACATCGAGGCCGTTATGGGGGCCACGGCCGGGGTGCGTGCCGAGAGTCCGGAATCAGAGAGGACTCGCGCCTGATGGGTCGAAGGGCCGCGGAGTCGGCGGGACGTCGGGCGCCGGAAGGAGACAGGGAATGAAGCTCTATCTGATGACCGACCTCGAGGGCGTCGCGGGGGTGTACACGTGGGAGAATCGGGAGGACGAGAGCCTCGAGAACCATGAGCGGCGCTGCCGGCAGCGGCGGTGGCTGGCACACGAGGTGAGCTCGGCGGTGGACGGGTTCTTCGCGGGCGGGGCGAGTGATGTGATCGTGAACGACGGGCACGGGGCCGGGTATACCATCGATCTGGAGCACATGGACCCGCGGGCGCAGGTGATCAACGGGCGCCAGCGGCCGGTGTGGCTGCCGTACCTGGACGAGACGTGTGACGCGACGGGGATCGTGGGGGCGCACGCCAAGGCGAACACGCCGAGCGGGTGCCTGTGCCATACGATGAGCAGCGGGATCCGGGACTGGAGCTTCAACGGGATCTCGCTGGGGGAGATGGGGATCCAGGCGGCCATCGCGGGGCACTACGGCGTGCCCTTCGTGTTCGTGAGCGGCGACGCGCATGCGTGCAAGGAGATGGAGGAGCTGATCCCCGGCATCGTCACGGTGCCGGTGAAGACGGGGACGAGCCGGTTCTCAGCAATCCAGATGGCGCCGGGGGCGTCGTGTGCGGCGATCGGGGAGGGCGCGGAGCGGGCGATGCAGGCAGTCGGCGACGTGGAGCCGTTCAAGCTCGAGAGTCCCATCCTGTTTCGCGACGAGCGCGAAGAGCCGACGTTCGACGAGGAGAATCCGGCGGAGCACTGCCGCGTGATCAATGCCCGCACGCGGGAAGTCGAGGCGGAAGACATCATCGATCTGATGCACAAGATCTACAGCTATCCGGAGGACTGGAAGCCACTGGAGTTTGTGCCGGCGTGGAGGCAGTAGGGGGCGGGATGAAGTTCTACCTGATGACCGATCTCGAGGGAGCCGAGCGGGCGTGCCCGTCATTCTCGGCTATCCGGATGATGCCGATATCATCGGAGCTGTCACCCTCAAGGCACGCGGCCGGGCGCTCGATCCCCTGAAGCGTGAGCTCCGGCCTCTGCCCATGCTGTTGGTGTGATACGGTGCCAAGGCCCAATCCCGCCCAGACCGACCGTTCCGTTCTGAAGCGCGCGCGCATCTTCGCCGGGCTGAGCGATGATGACCGGGCGGCGCTGGCGGCCGTTGCCGTGCGGCGGCGGTACGGCGGGGGGGAGAGCATCTTCTCGGAGGGCGATGCGGCGGCGGGATTCTATGTGGTGGCGAAGGGGCAGGTGAAGGTCTACAAGCTGGGGCCGGACGGCAAGGAGCAGATCATCCGGATCGTGACGCCCGGGGAGCCGTTCGCGGAGGCCGCCGCACTCTCCGGGGGCGCGTATCCCGCGTACGCCGAGGCGCGGCGGGACTGCGAGCTGGTGTTCTTCGACGCCGAGCGTTTTCGGGAGCTCCTCGCGGCCAACCCGCAGCTCGCGGTCAACATGATCGGGGCGCTGTGCGGGCTACTGCGGGGCCTGGTGGACATGGTGGAGGAGCTGGCGCTCAAGGACGTCTCGGCGCGGCTGGCAAAGTACCTGCTCGACCTGTCGCTGCGCGTGCGGAAGGGCGGAGCCGAGGGCGATACGGTGGAGCTGCCCATCAAGAAGTCCGAACTGGCCGCCCGGCTGGGGACGGTGAGCGAGACGCTGTCGCGCACGCTGGCCAAGCTGGCCGGGGCCGATGTCATCGCCGTGGACGGCTCGACGATCCGGCTGCTGGACCCGGATGCGCTGGCGGAGATAGCGGCGGGGCTGCGGTTGTGAGGCTGTCGGGCCGCCGATGCGCGTGCCTGCTGCTGCTGTCTCCAGACGTCAGCCGTGGGGGGGCGACAGGGGCGCGAGGGGCCCGCTTCCCGACCGCTTCGCAGCGCTTCGGGACCGCTTCGCGCTCGCTTGACAATGGGTGCTGCCGCTGATAGAATGACGTCCCGCAGTGGAGGGTTTGCATGGCTATCAACTGGGATGTACTGCAGCGCCAGTCTGTTGAGCGCCTCGAGGCGGTCGAGGAGCAAATAGCGGAGAACGTCCGCCGGGAGCTGGAGGCCAAGCGTCGGGCGCTGGAGGAACAGGAACGCAAGAAGCGCAAGAAGCGCAGACGCAGGCGAAGGAACTGAGGCCATCGGGGCCAGAGCGGGGCGTTGAGACGCGTGGACGCCGTTGTCGGCGGTCTCAGGCCGGTGGGAAGGCGGCGTAGCTCAGGTGGTTAGAGCGCGCGGTTCATACCCGCGTTGTCGGGGGTTCGACTCCCTCCGCCGCTACCAGTTGTCCTCATAGATTGGAGACTCCTTGGCGCCAGGGAGTCTCCTTATTTGTACCGGCCTCGCACACGCCTGCCACCCTGGAAACGCCATGGCGGCATCGGACGACCTGGACGACATAAAACTGCTCATCGAGCTCCTGGATCAGGAAGGCCTGCTCGAGATCGAGGTGGAGGCGGACGGCAGGCGAGTGCTGGTCCGGTCCGATGCGGCGGTGGCTGCCGACGTGTCCGGCGCGCCGGCGGTGCCCGCCGGGCCCGCACTCGAGGTAGTCGCTCCCCCGCAAGAGACGGGGGCCGCGGAGGATGCCGAGGGTACCGCGGCGGAGGCCGTTCCGGAGAACTGGACGCCCATCACGTCCCCCATGGCCGGAGTATTCTACCGCGCCTCGTCGCCCGACGCTCTTGCGTACGTGAACGAGGGGGATGCCGTGGAGGCGGGCGATGTGCTGGCGCTGGTTGAGGCCATGAAGGTGTTCAACCCCATCGTCGCGGAGGTGGGGGGTCGGATCGCGCGGGTAGTGCCGGAGAACGAGGCGCAGATCGAGGCGGAGGAAGTGCTGTTCTACATCGAACAGCAGTGAGCCGACCATGGGGTGCGAGCAGATCAACGTGGGGATCCTGGGATACGGCGTTGTCGGGGGCGGCGCGTACCGGATCCTGGGAGACAACGCCGAGGCCATCGCGCAGCGGTCCGGATGTCCGGTGACGGTCACGCGTGTGGCCGACCTCGATTGGGAGCGCGAGCGTGAGGTCATGCCGCCGGAGTCGGCGCAGACCGCGGATGCCGCGGATGTCGTCAACGACCCGAACGTGGACATCGTGGTGGAGACCATCGGGGGCGTGTCGCCGGCACGGGAGTACGTCCTGGAGGCGATAGGCAACGGCAAGGCGGTCGTCACGGCGAACAAGGAGCTAATGGCGAAGCACGGCGCCGAGATCCTGGACGCGGCGGCGGCGGCGCGGGTGGACGTGGAGTTCGAGGGAAGCGCGGGCGGGGGCATCCCCATCATCCGGTCCCTGAAGGAGAGCCTCGAGGGGAATGCCGTGCGTGAGATCGCCGGCATTCTGAACGGCACGACGAACTACATCCTCACGCGGATGACCGAGGGCGGAGAGTCCTTCGACGAGGCCCTGAGTCGGGCGCAGGAGCTGGGGTACGCGGAGGCGGACCCGTGGGCGGATGTGGAGGGCGACGATGCGGCGTACAAGATAGCCATCCTGGCGGCCATCGCCTTCGGCAAGCGGATCAACATCGCCGACGTGCCTCGTGAGGGCATCTCGAAGATCACGCCGGCGGACATCCAGTACGCGTCGGAGATGGGGTATGTGATCAAGCTGCTGGCGATCGCCAGGGATGAGGCCGGCGAGATCGAGGTGCGGGTGCATCCGGCGCTCGTGGCGACGAGTCATCCTCTGGGGGCAGTCAGCGACGTGTTCAATGCGGTGCTGGTGCGGGGGGATGCCGTCGGGGATGTGATGCTGTACGGCCGTGGGGCCGGCGCGCTGCCCACCGGGAGCGCGATCGTCGGGGACATCATCTCGATTGCGCGCAACATCCGGCACGGCTCCATGGGCCGCGTGGCGTGTGCGTGCCAGGGACATGCCACGATGAGGCCCATGGGGGATGTGCAGACGCGCAAGTACGTGCGGATGGCGGTGCGCGACGAGCCGGGTGTGATGGGCAAGGTCGCCACCATCTTCGGCGAAGAGAGCGTGAGCATCAACTCAGTGATTCAGAGGCGCAGTGAGGGTGATGTGGCGGAGATCGTCTGGGAGACGCACCTGGTGTCTGAGAGCGCCTTCCGGACGGCGCTCCGGCGCATCAGCGACCTCGACGTCGTCGTGGCCACGTCCAGCGTCATCCGGGTCCAGGAGTAGGTGAGAGACCGCCATGTCAGGCGCCGTTGGCGCCCCGCCCAAGGTGCGACAGTGGCCCGGCGTGATCGAGGCGTACAGGGAGTTTCTCCCCGTCAGCGATGCCACACCGGTGGTCACGCTGCTGGAGGGCGATACGCCTCTGGTGGAGTGCCCCCGCCTCGCCGCCGCCATCGCGCCGAACCTCCGGCTGCTGGTGAAGTTCGAGGGCGCTAACCCGACGGGCTCGTTCAAGGACCGGGGCATGACGATGGCCGTCTCGATGGCCGTCGAGCAGGGGGCGGAGATGACGATCTGCGCCTCGACGGGCAATACGGCGGCCGCCGCGGCCGCCTACTCGGCCCGGGCGGGGATCGGAAGCGCCGTCGTGGTTCCGGCGGGCCACATCGCTCTCGGGAAGCTGGCCCAGGCGCTGGTGCACGATGCGCGCGTCGTGGCCGTCGAGGGGAGCTTTGACGACGCGCTGCGGCTGGTGCGGGAGATCACGGAGCAACACCCGGTGGAGCTGGTCAACTCCATCAACCCCTTCCGCATTCAGGGCCAGAAGACGGCGGCTTTCGAGGTGTGCGACAGGCTCGGCGGTCCGCCGGACTACCACGCGCTTCCCGTGGGGAACGCGGGCAACATCAGGTCGTACTGGAAGGGCTACCGGGAGTACCACGAGCGGGGCGTGATCGAGATGCCGCCGAAGATGCTGGGCTTCCAGGCGGCGGGCGCGGCTCCCATCGTGCGGGGCGAGCCGGTGGCGCAGCCGGAGACGATCGCCACGGCGATCCGGATCGGGAACCCGGCGAGCTGGAAGCAGGCGGAGGCGGCGCGGGATGAGTCGGGCGGGCTCATCGAGACCGTGACGGACGAGCAGATCGTTGAGGCCTACAAGCTCCTGGCGGCAACCGAGGGGCTGTTTGCCGAGCCGGCCTCCGCGGCGAGCATCGCGGGCGTCAAGCAGCTCGCGGAGCGCGGCTACTTCGGCGACGAGACGGCCACGGTCACGTGCACGCTCACAGGACACGGGCTCAAGGACCCGGAGCGCGCCATCGCCGAGGCGCCGGAGCACGCCACGGTGCCGGCGGAGCTGGACGCCGTCGTGGGAGCGTTGGGGCTGTAGGCAGAGCCGCCCACATTCGCATTCACCCGAGGTACCGCCATGGCTGAGGCCGTACTGCAAACGGACGTCCCCGGGGCGCTCTCGAAGCGATCGGGCAAGGTCAGAGATATCTACGACTACGGCGATCATCTGTTGATCGTCGCCACGGATCGGATCTCGGCCTTCGACGTGGTCATGCCGACGGGGATCACGGGCAAGGGCAAGATCCTGGCCGGGCTGTCACGGCACTGGTTCGACATCACCAGAGACATTGTGCCCAATCACATGGTCAGCATGTCGCCCGACGATTTCCCCGCCGACGCGCAATCGCAGCGGGAATTGCTCGATGGCAGGACCATGTTGGTGCGGAAAGCGGACGTCGTGCCCGTGGAGTGCGTTGTGAGGGGCTACCTTGCGGGCTCCGGCTGGCGGGAGTACGGTGAGTCTCAGACGGTCTGCGGGCACCGGCTGCCCGACGAGCTGCTGGCGGGCGACAAGCTCGCCGAGCCGATCTTCACGCCGGCGACGAAGGAGGCATCCGGACACGACATCAACATCACGCGCGAGCAGGCGGCCGACATCGTGGGCGGGGAGCTGGCGGCGGCTATCGAGGAGAAGAGCCTCGCGCTGTACAGCTTCGGCGCGGAGCAGGCGGCGCGGCGGGGGCTGCTTCTGGCCGACACCAAGTTCGAGTTCGGACTGGCCAACGGCGAGCTGCTGCTGATTGACGAGGCACTCACGCCGGATTCCTCCCGGTACTGGGACGCGGAGCAGTGGACGCCAGGCGAGCCGCCGGAGGCTTTCGACAAACAGTATCTGCGGGATTGGCTCGAGGAGCTCTGCGAGGCGGGAACGTGGAACAAGGAGGCGCCGGGGCCCGAGCTGCCGCCGGAGGTCGTGGACGGGGTCCTGCGGCGGTACCGAGAGGCGTACGAGCGCGTCACGGGTCAGCGTGCGCCCGCGTAGAGGCGCGCGGCGCCTGCTGCACTGGTGAGCTGCATGAAGTACATCGTCATCGTCCCCGACGGAATGTCGGACCATCCCCTGGACGACCTCGACGGCCAGACTCCCCTGCAGGCCGCCGACACGCCGAACATGGACGCCCTAGCGCAGGCCGGCACCGTCGGGACGGCAATGACGATACCCGAGGGCATGGACCCGGGGAGCGATGTGGCGAACCTGTCGCTCCTGGGGTACGATCCGGCGCAGTATTACACGGGCCGCGGTCCTCTCGAGGCGCTGGCGATGGATATCGGCATGGACGCGCGGGACGTGGCCTTTCGGTGCAATCTCATCACCTCCGACGGCGAGACGCTGGTGGACTTTGCCGCCGGCCACGTGCCGACTGAGGACGCGCGACAGCTCATCGCGCTCATCGATAGCAAGCTCGGCGGCCGGTCGCGCAAGTTCCTCGCGGGCGTCAGCTACCGGCATCTGCTCATGTGGGCGGACGGGCCCATGGATCTGCAGACGAGGCCGCCGCACGATGTGGTCGGCTCGCCGCTGGAGGAGGTGTTCCCGGTCGGCGAGCGGGACGACGCCATCCGGCAGATGATCTGGGACTCCATGGAGATCCTGGACGGGCATGAGATCAACGCGCGCCGGCGCGACGAGGGCGTGAAACCCGCGAACATGATCTGGCCGTGGGGCCAGGGGCGCCGGCCGGAGGTGCCCTCTCTGCTGAGCAAGTACGGTCTGCAGGGGGCGACCATCTGTGCCGTGGATCTCATCAAAGGTATCGGCAAGGCGGCGGGCATGCGGCACATTGCGGTGCCCGGCGCGACGGGCTACCTGGACACGGACTACGGCGCCAAGGCCGAGTACGCTGTGGCGGCCCTTGGCGACCACGATTTCGTGTATCTGCACATCGAGGCGCCGGACGAGGCGGGACACCTGGGCGACATCGAGGAGAAGATCAGGGCCATCGAGCGGATTGACTCGCTGGTGGTTGGGCCCGTGGTGGATGGGTTGACGAAGCTGGGCCACTATCGGCTGTTGGTGGCTCCGGACCACGCGACGCCGATCCCGGTCCGAACGCACGTGGCTGATCCCGTGCCCTTCGTGATCGCGCCCCCCGTCGCGGGGCACGAGCAGAGGCACAACGACGAGTTCTCGGAGGCGGCGGCGCAGGCCACGGGACTGCACGTGGCATTCGGGCATGACTTGATGGGGATGTTCGTGGAATAAACGCAATGAATGCGGAACTGGTCGAGAGAGCGGAGGAGGCCATCGGTCGGTTTGGCCTGCTGAGCGGCGGCGAGAGCGTGGTCGTCGGCGTCTCGGGTGGTCAGGATTCCGTTGCGCTGCTTGACGTCCTGAGACAGCTTGCGCCCGCCATGCGCCTGCGGCTGGCGGTGGCGCACCTGCACCACGGTGTGCGGGGCGCCGATGCCGACGGCGACGAGGCCGTGTCCGGGCGGCTGGCCGAGGATGCGGGTGTTCCCTTCCGCTCGCGGCGCCTCGACGTGCCGACTTTGGCGCGGGAGTCGGGAAGGTCCCTGGAGGAGGCAGGGCGCGAGGCGCGGTACGAGTTCTTCGAGGCCGTACGGGACGAGCTCGGCGCGGACGTCGTCGCGCTGGGACATACGGCGTCGGACCGCGCCGAGACGCTGCTGATGAACCTGCTGCGCGGCGCCGGGCTCGACGGGCTGGGCAGCATTCCGCCCCGGCGGGGCTGCATCGTGCGGCCGCTTATACTGGCAACACGGCAGGAAACGCTGGCCCACTGTCGAAGGAATGAATTGGGGTTCCGAATCGACCATACCAATCTGGCGCCGCAGCATCTGCGCAACAAGGTGCGGCTGGAGTTGCTGCCGCTGCTGGAGCGGGAGTACGCGCGCGGGGCAGGGAGCCATATCGCGCGTGCGGCCGAGCTGGCGCACGAGGACGCGCAGCTCTTGGGCGAGCTGGCCGTAGACGCACTGGACGACGCGAGCATCGATACCAGCACGGGGGACGTTACGCTCGAGCTGGCGAGGCTGAGCTCGATGCCCGAGGCGCTCGCCCGGCGGGTGCTCCGCGAGGCGGTCCGCCTCACATCGGGCGACCTACGTGACCTGCAATACAAGCACATCCGTGATACTGTGCGTCTAATCAAGGGGGGGCGCACGGGCGGGCGGGTGGCACTGCCCGGCGGCGTCGCAGTTGAGCGCGGGTACGGCGAACTGCGAATCTCGCGCGGGCGCCCAGAGGCGCCGTCGGCCGAGTACGTGGAGGCATCGCTCCCCGTGCCGGGCGAGGTCACGGTGGCGGAGCTGCGGGTGCAGGTGCGGGGAGAGTTGTGGGAGGCGGAGGGGGCGGCGATCGCCGGAGGGAAGTGGCGGGCGACGGTGGATGCCACAGGGGCAGGGAATGCCCTCGTGGTGCGGAACTGGCGGCCTGGCGACAGGTTCCGGCCGTTGGGGCTCGGCGGCGCCAAGAAGCTTCAGGATTTCTTTGTGGACGCAAAGGTGCCGCGCGCAGAGCGGAGTCGAGTGCCAATCGTGGCCCGAGCAGACGGACAGATTGTCTGGGTCGTCGGACATCGGCTGGACGAGCGGGCGAAGGTGTTGCCGTCAACGACCCGCGTTCTCGCGCTGACGGCGTCGGCCCTTTGAGCGGCGCCGGAGGGCATCGGGGCGCAGCGCCCTTGGTTGCCGTGTTGTG
>JASFTE010000078.1:0-11326 GCA_050114035.1 Armatimonadota bacterium
TAGGCTGCCAAGATAAAACAAGTTAAGGACCAAAGCACAGTCAAGGAGTCGCCCAGATGGGACTCGACCAGGCCGCGTGGCCGTTTGCCTGTCGGGTTCGCAGGTAGTAGTAGTCGGCTTCGCCGTCGCCTGACGGCTCGTCGGTGAGCGAGAGCCCGGTCTCATACATCCCCGCCGGGACGAGGCGATGGACGAGCACGGACTCGCTGGTGAAGCCGCCGGTGAACTCGGCGGCGGAGCTCTCCATGAGCTGGCCCAGAGTGCGGCTGATGGTGCACTCAAGGGGCTCCGTGATCCGGAGCTCCAGGCGCGCGTCGGCCGGGCCGGCGATCTCGAACACGAGAGCGTTCGTCGCCTGCTCGGCGAATGCCTGCCGGCGCGATGTGTAGGACTGCCAGCGGCAGCGCGTGCGCGTCATCTCGAGCACGCGGTTACGGCGATCCGGGGCGAAGGGCCCGGACTGGAAGCACGGCATCACGGCGAGGAGCTCGCAGCCCTGCGCCTCGAGCGACATCTCCCAGTCGATGATGCGCTCCATGGACAGGTCCGCCCACGGTCCCCAGCCCCACTCGATGCGGCATTTCATGCGCTCGGGCCACTGCTCGGCTGCTCGCTCCTCGGGGAAGGCGCGAGCCAGAACGCGGCCGTTCTTGACCACCTCGACGCCCTCGATCTCGTCCCAGCCTGAGACGCGGGCCTCGATGTGGCGCGTTCCGGGCGCGGCGACCTCGCTGCCCATCATCTCGCCGTTCAGTGAGAACTCAACCTCGATGCGGTCGCCCGTGACGGCGTAGGTGCGGCGCCGGCGGATGGCGTCGAGGATGGCCTCGCGGGTGAGCTCGGCGGCGTACACGGCGGCGATGCCCTCACCGTAGGCGCCGGGGTAGCCGAGGTGGTCGTCGGTGGAGGCGATGAAGCCGACGCGGAAGCCGCGGGCAAGCGCCGCCTGCGCCGTGCCGTCGGTGGTGCGGCCGCCGCAGCTATGGCGGATCATGGCGAAGGGCCCGCGGTCGCGCTCGGAGCCGCCGTGCTCGGAGTAGATCTCGACCACGGGTGCGAGGGACGGGTCGAAGGCGTCCCAGTCGATGCCGCGCCAGCCGAGCGGGTAGGCGAGATGGTGGGGGATCAGGAGGCAATCGTGCCCGCGGGCGTGGGCCTGGAGCTGCTCGAGGTTCTCCGCGTAGAAGAGGTCGCCCTCGTCCCCCGGATAGTAGAGGCAGTAGTCGCCCCACTCGCTGGAGTGGAACTCATAGCCGAGGATGGTGACGAACTGGCCGGGCGTGTTGGCCTCCTTGGTGAGCTTCCGAACCTTCGGCCAGTTCTCGCGGAACACCTCGAAGCCGTTGGCCCACTTCATGTGGCTGTCGCCGGGCAGGTCGGGCATGTCGGGCCACTGGCTGTGGCCGGTGAAGGCGAAGAAGTCGAGATGCTCGCGGGCGATGTCGATGGATCGCTCGAGTGAGCCCCTGGCGTAGCCGAGGGCGTTGTGGTTGTGGATGTCGCCCCAGTGGAGGCAGTAGTTGGAGTAGCTCATGGCTCCGGTGGGCGCCGACCGGCCACGGAAGGTCTGTCCCCTATTGCTCGTCGTCCTCGGACGGCGCTTCGGACTCCTTCTGGGCGGAGTACAGGACCTTCCGCACCTCGGGGGAGTTGAGGTTCTCCGTGGTGATGATGGTGACGCCGGTGTCAATGCGCTTCTCGACGGGCTCGCCCTCGATGGCCTTGACCGCGGCGGTGACGCCGTCGTAGCCCATGCGGAAGGGGTTCTGGGCGACGAGGGCCTGGATGCTCCCTCGCTCGAGGGCGGCGATCTCGGCGTCGGAGGCGTCGAAGGAGACGAGCCTCACCTTGCCGGCGAGGCCGCGCTCCTCCAGGACGCGTGCGGCGGCGACGCCGGCGGGCTCGTTGGCGGCGAAGATGCCCTTGATGTTGGGGTTGGCGGCGAGCATGTTCTCGACGACCTGCTGGCCCTTCTCCACATCGCTGCTGGAGTACAGGAGCGGGAGGAGGGTGATGTTGGGGTGCTTTGCGATCTCCTGGCAGAAGCCCTGCTCGCGCTGATCGGAGCTGAGGGCGCCCTTGATGAAGGGAATGCAGCCGACCTCGCCCTCGTCGCCGACGAGCTCGGCGAGGTGCCTGGCGGCGACCTCGGCGCCGGCCACGTTGTCGGTGGCGACGAAGGTGACGGGCAGCTCGTCGTCGGCGATGCCGGAGTCGATGGTGACGACGGGGATGCCCTTGTCCCGTGCCTCCTTGAGGGTGGGGATCAGGGCACTGGCGTCGCAGGCGGCGAGGACGAGAGCGTCCACGTCGCTGGTGATGAAGTTCTCAACGATGCGCTTCTGGCCTTCAATGTCCGTCTCGACGGCGGGGCCGTTCCAGCTAATCTCGGCGCCCAGCTCCTCCCCCGCCGCGTCGCCGCCCGCATGGACGCTCTCCCAGAAGGTATGCGCGGTGCCCTTGGGGATGAGGGCGATGTTGTACTTCGGCTCGGTCTGGGCCACGGGCCCGGGCCCTGTCGGCTCCACCGCGGGCTCGGGGGCCTCGCGCCGGCAGCCGACGCTGAGCACAGCCATGACGCAGAGCAGGATGGCGAGTACGCTGATGCGGTGAGACATGTTGGGGGATCTCCTTTCATCTGCGGAACACGCGACGCAGACGGTCCACCAGTCCGGCCCACAGGGCCCTGGCGCCGCCGAGGCGCAGGTAGTCGGCGAAGACGGCGGCGATGATGGTGGCGCCAACGGCCACTTTCTCCCACTCGGGCGGCGCTCCTCTGAGCTGGAGGAAATTGACGAGCACGGCCATGATGAGGGCGCCGACGATGGTGCCGCCGACGCCACCCCGACCGCCGAAGAGGCTGGTGCCGCCGATGACGACGGCGGCGATGGCCTGGAGCTCGTAGCCCTCGGCGGCGGTGGGCGATGCGACGCTCATCCTGGCGACGAGCAGGACGCCGGCGAGGCCGGTCAGCAGGCCGCAGAGACCGAAGACGACGATCTGGTACAGGTTGACGCGGATGCCCGACAGGCGGGCGGCCTCGAGATTCCCGCCCATGGCGTAGGCGTAGCGGCCGGGCTTGGTGTAGCGGAGGATGAGGGCCATGCAGACGGCAGTGGCGAGGAAGACGAGCACGAGCGTGAGAGGGCTGCTGAGGCCCACGAAGCCCGCCGGGAGGCCATCTATGGTGACGCGGTTGGCCGCAGCGAGGGCGAGGCCGCGGCACACGAGCATCATGCCGAGCGTGACGACGAATGACGGCATGCGGACGAAGGCCGTGATGCCGCCGCTGAAGGCGCCGACGGCACCGCCGGAGCCGACGCCGGCGGCCATGGCGAGGGGCACCGGGACCCCGGCCTTCATCAGGACGGCGGCCACGACGCCGGTGAGGGCGACGACGGAGCCGACGGACAGGTCGATGCCGGCGGAGATGATAACGATGGTCTCGCCGACGGCCACGATGCCGAGGGCGGCCAACTGGCGGCCGACGTTGACCACGTTCTCGGTCTTGTGGAAGCGCGGCTCGAGGATGCTGAAGGCGACGATGAGCCCCAGGAGTATGACCGGCGGTCCGAGGCGCTCACCGTGCGCTGCGATGAATCGTTTGGGGGCGCGGCCGATTGTGCTGAGCATGTGTGCGTTGTGTCGGCGGCAACGGGCGCTGCCTGAGCATCGCCCCTGCTGTCCAGATTAGCATAACTGCCCGTCGGCGGTGAGTGTCTCCCGGAGTTTGTCGATGGGCACGTCGGCGGCCCTGGCCCCCGCGTCGGCGGCGAGGGCGGCGGCGGTGCCGGCGGCCTGGCCGATGGCCATGCAGGTGCCCATGACGCGAAGCGCGGCCATGGCATGGTGGTCGGCCGAGATGCAGCGGCCGGAGGTGAGCAGGTTGCCGACATCTCTGGATACCAGAGAGCCGTACGGGATGTCGAACCAGTCGCCGTCGGGCGGGTAGAGCTCGTCGGGCAGGCCGGCTCTGTGGGCCTCCTCGAACATGATGCACGGCGGGTCGTTGGGGCACTTGACGCTGCACAGGTGGGTCTGGTTCTGCACGCGGCCGAGGGGGCAGTGGATGTCGATCCAGTAGCCGCAGCGGGCGACGGCCTCGGGCGATTTGGCACCCTTGACCACATCATCGCCGGTCAGCGTGGCGAGGCCCACGGCCTGGCGCGTCTCCCGCGGGCCGATGGTGGTGGGCGTCGCGCTGAGGTAGCAGTCCTCCATGCCGGGGACGTTCTCGCGGTAGAAGCGGACGATGTCGTGGGTCTCGCGGCGGATCTTGAGCTCGGCGGCCGTGAGGTCCTCCACGCTGGTGGCATCTCCGGCGGCGCGGGCGACGTTGCAGGTGACCTCGGCGGCCTGCATCGTGGAGCCCTTGCCGCCGGTGCCGGGGTTGTACATGTACAGCTCGCCGGATTCGATGGCGGCTCTGATGCGGTCGCGGGCTGCGGCGACGGCGTCCCGCGGCGCGTCCTTGACGCCGGCCACGCGGAAGATGGTGCCCATGGCCATCGGCCGGCCGTCGGCGGGTCGGCCCTTGGTCGTCGCCGCGCCGGCCCAGTGGGCCAGGTCGGCGTCCCCGGTGCCGTCCACGAAGGCTTTGCCGGCGACGGCCTGGCGGCCGGACTTGCTCTCGACGATGACGGCTTCGATGTCACCATCGGCCATCGCGACGGAGGCGCCAAGCGTGTGGAGCACGAGACGGACGCCGGCCTCCTGGGCCATGGCATCGGCGACGAGCTTCAGAATCTCGACGTCGAAGCGCACGCCCCACTCCTGGATGGCGTCCTCCCAGGGCGGGGCGCCGCCCAGGTCGGCCATGCGGCGGCAGAGCTCCTCCGGGATCCCGCCGATGGCGGCCCTGGGTTCTTTGCTTACCCGGTGCCCCAGTATGGGGCCGATGAGGCCGGCAGTGGCGAGGCCGCCGAGGAAGCCGTAGCGCTCGATGAGGATGGTCTTTGCGCCGCAGCGGGCGGCGGCGATGGCGGCGGGCAGGCCACCGGGTCCGCCGCCGAGCACGACGACGTCGAACTCGCCGACGACGGGAACGTTGTGGGACGGCTCCTGAATCGCTCTCACGGTGGAGGGCCTCCTTGGGAGTGTCGGCACGGATTCTCGAGGCCGTCGAAGTCTGTGCCCCGCGCCGGCCGGGCTACTGGCGGGCCCGGCGTCGGCGCTGCCGCTTCTTCTTGGGCTTCCCCTCGTCGGTCTCCTCTTCGGCCTCAGGGACGTATCCCCACTTGATGAGCTCGACGGCTTTCTTCTCAGCGCCGTCAATGCCGACGAGGCCGTGCTGCTGTGCAGCCTCGCTCATGTGGTAGTCGCGCCAGACCCACCAGCCGAAGCCCATGAGCCTGAGACGCTCGGCCGTTGCCGCAACGACATCCAGGTGGTCACGCTGGGCCGTCTCTCGGGCCTCGGCGTCCGCGCCCTCGTACAGACGCGCGACATCGATCCCCGTCTCCCAGAGCATGATGGGATAGCCGTGCTGGTCCAAGTCGAGGACCTTCTGGATCGTCCCGGCCAGCTTCGCCTCGGCCTGCTCGGCGTCTTCTCGTGTTCTCGGGTAGTAGGAGATGCAGTAGAAGCGGCCGGGGAGGGGCGCCGTCTCGCCCTCGGGGTGCCAGGGGGCCCAGGTCCGCGGCCGCCACTGGCCGTAGCGCCAGCGGTCGATGCGCTGCCCAATGGGCGCGGCCGAGTTGCCTCGCTCGAGCGCCGCTATGATCTCGCGGGCGATGCGCACGAAAGCGGCGTCGTGCCAGTCGTTGAAGTCGTGCCACTTCGCCGCGTCGTAGGGCGTGACGGGCACGTCGGCGTAGGGGCTCCCGGCGGGCTTGGCCGCGGTCTTCTGGACGTGGGAATCGAGAGGCAAGAGCACGTCGTCCCACGTATCGTTCTTCTCGCCCCAGCGCTGATTCCAGTGCTGCAGATCGGCGTTGATGCTCCGCAAGTGTGCGCGCCAGGCGGCGAGATTCTCCGCATCGGCCCACGCCCAGTAGCTCATGTTGAGGTGCTGCCAGTCGAGGGGATCCAGGATCACGTGCCCGAACTCGGCGGTGAGCTTCGCGATGCGCTCGTGGAACGTGAGGCAAGCTTTCCAGGCGAGGGTGTCGTCGATGGCGATGGCGGGATAGCTCGGCAGAAGGTAGCCCTTGAACGGAGGGTGCTCCTTCCCGCCCAGATCCGGGCCGGCCTCGTAGGGCTTTGCGCCGACGCCCTCAGGGGCGCGGGCCCAGGTGAACCACAGGATGACGTACATCTCCTTCCCGGAGGTCAGCTCCAGTATGCGGCGCAGCTTCTGCTCGTTACCTGCGTCCCATGTGAAGGTCTCGGCGGGGACGTCCACGGAGGGCATGAAGGCGCCCCAGTCCACTTCCAGCACCACGGTGTTGATCCCATGCTGCCCCATGCTCTCCAGGTCCGGCTCTAGCAGGGACTCATCCAGCTCGGTCCAGAAGTACTGGTGGAAGGCGTGGGGCTGGTAGTACATGGCCGCACGCAGAAACACGGGGGCCCCGTCGTCAACGAGTTGCCCTCCGGCGCGGAGCTCGAGCAGAGCAAAGGAGGGGCCACCGCGAACGCCCAGAGCACAGACAAGGGCGAGGACAAGGCAGCATGGCCAGTTCGCGTTCGGGGTGCGCATCTTATCAACCTCTGTCGCCGCCGGGTACGTCGCTATCGACGTGCGCGGGGCGGAGCCAGCTTTCAGTGTGGCCCAGGCAATCGGAAAGCGGGTCGGAGACGAGGCGGCATCGCTGGATCGAGTTCAGGAAGCGGCGGCCGTAGCCGCGGACGAGCACGCGCCGGTCCAGTACGAAGGCGACGCCGCGGTCGCGGCGCGTGCGGATGAGCCGGCCGAGCCCCTGGCGGAAGCCGAGGATGGCCTGGGGGATGTAGTAGGTGTTCTGGCTGTCGATGTCCTGCCGCTCGAGGTGCTCGCGCCGGGCCTCGATGATAGGGTCGCTGGGGACGGCGAAGGGGAGTTTCGCCATCACGAGGCAGCGGAGCGCTTCGCCGGGCACATCGACCCCCTCCCAGAAGCTCTTCACGCCGAGCAGCACGGTGCCCCGATCGCGGCGGAACTCCTCGAGCAGCTCGGTGCGGTCGCCGGAGAGCTCCTGGCAGAGGAGGTTGAGCTTCAGCTCGCGCATCGCGGGCAGGAGGCGCTCGTGGGCGGCCCTCATGGTGGTGTAGGCGGTGAAGAGCACGAGCGTGCCGCCGCCGGCGCACGCGGCGATGTCGGCCACGGCGGAGCAGAGCGTATCGAAGTAGCCGGGCTCGCTGGGGAGAGGAATGTCTGCCGGGATGCACAGGAGGAGCTGCTCGCGGTGGTCGAAGGGCGACGCAACGGTGAGCTCTGCGAGCCGGTGCTCGTGGGCGTCGAGGCCGAGGCGCTGCCGGAGGTAGTGGAACTCGCGATCGACGGTGAGGGTGGCTGAGGTGAGCACGACGGTCTTGTTCGCCTCGTAGACTGCCTGCGCCAGGTGCCCGCCCACATGGATGGGCGCGCTGCGCATGGCCCAGAAGGGCCGGCCGCGAGCCTCGCCGGCCTCGAGCCAGCAGACGTGCTCGTCGGCGCCGGAGTCGAGGATGATCTCGAGGGCCCGCAGCTGCTCGGTCCACTGACACTCATGGGCCTGGACGTCTTTGCGGAGTCCCTGGGGATCCGTCACGGGGCCCTCGGTCAGCTCCTCGAGGGCCGCAGCGATGTCGTTGAGTTGAGCGCAGGTGCTCTGCCCCGCGAGCAGCATCCGCTCCGCCTGCCGGCGCACCGCGAGCCAGGGCGGCGATTGCCGCACGTCCTCGGTGAGTCGGAGTGTCCAGCGGGGCGCGCCGTCAGAGCGGGACGCCGCGCGAGGCGCGAGGGCGGCGATGGCGTCGCCCACCGCCCCGACGGCTTCCTGCACCTGGTCTGCGGCGGCGCGGCACAAGTCGGTGAGCTGTTCGAGCTGCTCGACCACCGGGGTCCCGCGGTCGGGCTCGACGCGGCGCGCCACGGTGCCGAGGACGCCGCCCCGGGTGATGGGACGGTGGAGCTGCCGGCGGGCAGAGCCGTCACGGGCCGAGGCAGAGGAGCGCCCCCGGAGGAGCTGGACCAGGCGAGTGAGGCCGTACCGGGAGGCTTCGAGGCCGAACTGATCGGTGGCGACGTCTTCGACGTTATGGGCTTCGTCGAGGACGAGGCGCGCATAGTCCGGGAGCGTCTGGGAGGCGGCATCGGCGAACACGAGGGCGTGGTTGGCGATGATAAGGTCAGCGTTCTCGGCCCGGCGGCGCATGCGCTCCACGGGGCAGTTGGGTCGCCAGGGGCACTCGAAGCCGATGCAGGACTCGGCCTGGGAGCGGACGTCGCCGATGAGCTCGCGCAGGCCGGCGATGGTCGAGATGGCATCGCCGGAGATGGCGGCGAGCTCGCCGGTGGGGGACTCAGTGAGCCAGCGGAGCAGGTACGCCACCGGGAAGTGGTCCTCGAAGAAGAGAGAGCCCTCGGCGTCGGCGGCGCGGGCCATCACCTTGCGCAGGCAGGCGTAGTTGCTGCGTCCCTTGGCAACGGCGGCGGCGAAGGGCTCGTGGAGGGCCTCCCGGATCAGGGGCGCGTCCTTGCCGGCGAGCTGGTCCTGGAGGCTCCTGGTGTTGGTGGATATGACGACCTTCTCGCGGTTGGCCACCGCCCACTTGACGGCCGGGAGGAGGTACGCGAGGGACTTGCCCGTTCCCGAGCCCGCCTCGACAGTGAGGAGCTCGTCCTGGTTGAGGGCCGCGGCGAGAGCCCGGGCCATCTCGATCTGGCCCGGGCGGTGCTCGTACTGCGGGTGGACGCCGCTGACGGCGCCGCCCGGGGCGAGGTCGCCGGCGATGTCGTCGGGCTCCAGGAGGCGAGTCTCGGGTGGGCCGCGGCGCGAGCGTTTGCGCTCCCGCTCGGGAAGGAGCGCCGCATACACCATGGGGCCGACGCGCTCGGCGCGGCGACGGCCGATGGCGCGCTGCAGCATGGCAGCTCCCGGCCAGCGGAGCAGGACGAGACGGCGGTGCAGATCGTGGAGCAAGGAGGCATCAAGAGCGGCGAGGCGGCTCACCAGTGACTCATGCAGATGCACGAGGCGGTGCGGAGCGGCGCCGTCTGATTCCGGCGCCGATGGGCCGGCGAGCTCGCAGAGCTCATCGAGTGCGTACCCCGATGCGGTGGGCCATGCCAGGAAGGCAAGCTGCTGCAGGTCGATGGCGCGGGCCTGGAGCGAACGGGCGGCGGCAGACGGTCGCGCGCCGGAGGCGGCCCGCAGGTCGTCGGCGCAGAAGGCTATGAGCTCGTCGCTACCGACGAGGTCTGCCAGCTCCGACGCGGCAGATCCATCAGCAAGCGCGGCAGAGCCCAGCCGCCACCGGCGGCACGGGGCGAGCCGGCCATCGGCAGCAGAAGCTGCGAGGAGCACCTGTGCGCCATTCTGCTCGGTAACACACGCGTAAACGGGCATGGCGGGGGCCTTCTCGGGACCACGGACGGGCTCGTGTGCCGGCCCAGGGCCAGCCAGTATCGTGGGGCTCGCCGCTCCAGGCCAGCTTCCTGGTGCTGAAGCGGGATTCCTGCGCAGTTGAGTGCACGATGCGGGGGCGCGGACGAACGACAGAAACAGACGGGCCAAAAGACGCTGCGCTGGTGCGCGAGGTGCTTTCGGCCCAGTGTGCTGCGGACGTGCTGTATTGGGCTGGTGCTATACGGGCGCTTCCACCTCCAGGGCGGAATCAACGATGCTGACGGCTGCTGAGAGCGTGGCGTACTCCCACTGATCCTTGCGCAGCTCGTCCATCTCGACGCGCCCGGCCAGCAGATCGTCCTCGAGCGGGCGGATATGCTTGGCCTTTACGATGGTGAGATGCTCGCGTCCCCCACCGCGGGTGACGTAGCTCTCCTTGTTGAGCGTGCCAAAGACAACGAAGCGCTCGCCACGCTTGACATTCTCGGCCGCCCACTGGCCAAGCTCTGCCCAGACGTCGATGAGGAACAGATCAGAGACGGGCTCACCGGTGGATCGGTAGAACGGCCGATCCACCTCGAAGCTGAACTCGGCCTTGATCTGTCCGGATGCCTTCTGCCGTACGGTAGCATCCTTTGTGGCCACACCACTGAGTGCGATGAAATTCAAGTCTGCCAAAAAACACACCTCCTGCACAGTGCCCCGTCACGCCCGGCCGTCCCCTGACGCAAAAAAACGCACCACAATTCCCATCGATTCGCACGATCTCGTTGAGTCGCCCGTTACGCATCCATTCCGGACCCTGCACTGAAGCTCGCGCAGTGGCGTCCGGATTTCCTGTTACCCGCGCTTCACTCCCGTTCCACCCCACGATGGGTCCATGGTACATCGAGGACAGACTGCGCTTTTCACGGTACGTCGCCCGGCCTTGGCGTCGGCCGCCGCCTGGCGACGCAACCGGCGGCCAGTATAGCAAATCCCGTTGGATTGTCAATACCTGGAAGGCAGTTGCCAGTGGCCGGCCTCCAGTTCGCAGCTCGAGGCAGGGGGATGCGTGGTGTCGGCGGCCGGGCTGCGACGGAGAGCGAGTGACTCCGAGCGGATCGAGCCAGTGCCGGGGACCAGTCTCGGGGCACCGGGGATGCCCCGCAGGAGCTTCCGCGTCGGGCCGCGAATAGCCGGGCGTGTAGAGACCGGGAGGCCAATACGACGCCATGGCAAAGCACATCTTCGTGACCGGGGGAGTGGTCTCCAGCCTCGGGAAAGGCATCGCGGCATCGAGCATCGGACGCCTCCTGCGGAGCAGCGGCGTAGACGTGACCATGCTCAAGATCGATCCGTACATCAACGTCGATGCCGGGCTGATGAACCCGTACCAGCACGGCGAGGTCTTCGTCACCGACGACGGGGCGGAGACGGATCTGGACCTGGGCCACTACGAGCGCTTCATTGACGTCGCGCTCGGGAGCCTGTCCAACGTCACGACCGGGCAAGTGTACCAGGCCGTCATCGAGAAGGAGCGGGATGGCGGCTATTATCTGGGCGAGACGGTGCAGGTGATTCCGCATATCACAGATGAGATCAAGGAGCGAATCCTGAAGTGCGGGGGCGGTGCGGACGTATGCATTACGGAGATAGGCGGCACGGTCGGCGACATCGAGGGCCAGCCGTTCCTGGAGGCGATCCGGCAGCTCAAGGGCGACCTCGGGGACAGGGAGGTGCTCTACATCCACGTCACGCTGGTGCCGACGCTGACGCGCATCGACGAGATGAAGACGAAGCCGACGCAGCACAGCGTGCGGGAGCTGAGGGGCGTTGGCATCCACCCGGACGTCCTCGTGTGTCGGGTGGCACAG
>JASFTE010000079.1:0-11324 GCA_050114035.1 Armatimonadota bacterium
GCTGCTCCATGCCGCCAGCGAGATGGAGATCAACGAGCCCGGCCGCACCGTCTACGTTCGCGGCGCGGCGGCCGAGGCGAGAGTGAGCTTCTTCCTGCCCGAGGCACTGAGCTTCTCCCAGACGGACCAGTTCAGCGTCGCGCCGGAGGCCTGGAGCCCGCGCCGCAAGGGCAAGCAGTACCCCAACCAGTGGCACCTCACCGCATCGACCGTCGAGCCGCAGCAGGAAGCCCGCTTCCTGACGGTCGTGCAGGTGCATCGCCCCGGGCTCGCCGGCGCCCTGCCGGCGGCGGAGGTCCATGCCGATGGGGACAAGGTCGAGGTGCGGCTCTCGGACGGGAGGAAGGGCCTGATGCTCGTGCGCTGAGGCGCACGGCAATCCGCACGGGAGGCGAAGCCGATGCCACCGAGCCGAAGATGCTGGCTGATAGTCACGGGAGTTCTTCTCGTTCCGCCCTCGTTGCCGGGCGCCGGTGCCCAGTGGCTGCCGGACCTCGCGGCGAACGGGTCGGGCGAGCTGGACATGAACCGCGACGAGCTCCCCGACGGCTGGGCGCCCAGCTCGTACCGGTCCCCGGCCGAGACCGCCTGGGACAGGGATGTGGCGCACACCGGCAGCGCGTCCATGCGCGTCTCGGACTCGAAGCACCCCACCGAGACCGCGTGGGACTCCAACGCCGGGCGCTGGATCTCGCGCGACCGGAAGGCAGTCACAGCCGGACGCGAGTACACGCTGCGCGCCTTCGTGAAGGCCGAGGGAGTCACGGGCCGCGCGACCATCGCCATCGCCTGGTTCAAGGGCAACTCCTGGGTCGCCGAGAGCCACTCCGATCCCGTGACGGGCACGACGGACTGGACGAAGGTCGCCCTGGCGGCGACGGCTCCGGCGGGCGCCGATGCATCGGCCATCTACCTGTGCCTCAGCGCCAGCAAGGGAACCGTATGGTTCGACACCGTGTGCATGGCCGAAGGGGCCGATCGCCCCCGCGACCACCGGTTCGTGGACATCCGGCAGGCCGCCAACGCCGGCTTCCGCGACGAGGTGGCCGGCGACGGGCGCGGCGGCTGGACGGACCAGGGAGACAACGACGCCCGCGGCATCCCCCTCGGCCTGCAGTCCTGGCGCGGCGCGCCGTTCCGGATCATCGACCCGACGAGCAATGACGGCAAGTCGTGCATCGTCCTGCGCGGCACGGGGCGCGAGGACTTCCCCGAGGCCGCCAGCCTGCAGGTCGGCGACACGTGCGACGTCGTCTACTTCCTCCACAACTGCGGCTGGGCAAGCCGGGCGGCTGGCCCGGTGGCACAGTATACGGTCTCCTACGCCGACGGGTCGCAGGAGCGCATCCAGCTCCGCGGCGGCCGCGAGATCGTTGACTGGTGGAACCCCGCCGACACGAACGAGAGCGCCGTCGGCTGGCTCGGCCGCAACCCCCAGAGCCCCACCGTCGGTCTGAGCATCTTCCCGTGGCGCAACCCGCGCCCGCAGAGCGCCATCGAGACCATCCGCTTCGAGAAGGGGAGTGGCGATCCCGTGCCCATCCTCGTCGCCGTCACCCTCGCCAACGGGCCGCCGGTGCTGGCCGAGGCCCCGCTGCAGCTTGACTTCACCGACACCGCCGACTGGTACCCCTTCGAGTTCGCGCTCGACGACGCGACGCTCGAGGAGATCGACCTCAGCTTCCTGCTCGATGCACCGGCGGGCAAGCACGGCTTCGTCACCGTCGGCAAGGACGGCCACCTGCGGTTCCAGGACGGGACGCCGGCCCGCTTCTTCGGCGTGGACATCGGCGGCGGGAGCGCGTGTCCGGAGCGCGAGGTCGCCGAGACGACGGCCGCCCGGCTGGCGCGGATCGGCATCAACATGGTGCGGCTCCACGCCGTGGACGCGGGCTACGCCCCGCTCATCGACTACGAGCGCGGCGACAGCCGGCATCTCAATGCGGAGGCCCTCGACCGGTACGACTACTTCGTGGCGGAGCTCAAGAAGCACGGCATCTACTGCTACTTCGACCTGCTCGACTATCGGAAGTTCATGGACGCCGATGGGGTCAAGGAGGCGTCCCAGTTCCAGCGGCCGTGGACGAACTCCATCAAGGGGTCGAGCTGCTACGATCCGCGCATGATCGAGCTGCAGAAGGAATACGCCACGCAGCTCCTCACGCACCGCAATCCGTACACGGGCAACCGGTACGTGGACGAGCCGGCGATGGCGCTGCTGGAGATCACCAACGAGAACTCCGTCTTCTACATGTCCAACACGCAGCTCACGCTGCCCACGTACTTCGACGATCTGCGCGAGCGCTGGAACGGCTGGCTGGCCGAGCGGCACGGAAACCGAGCGGGCCTTGCGAGGGCGTGGACGAACGTGGCCGGGGAGTGCGCGCTGCTCGCCGACGAGGACCCGGCGAAGCGCAGCGTGCTGTTCCCGCTGCGGGATCTGTACGCCGACCTCTCGGATGCCTCGTACGTGGGCCAGAAGAGCCCGGCGCGGCTCAACGCCATGACGCGGTTCCTCTACGAGGTCACCGTCGCCTACTACACCGAGATGCGCGCGCACCTGCGCTCCATCGGGGTGCGCATCCCCATCACGGGCACCAACCAGGACTTCAGCGACGCGAGTAACTTCGCCAACTACGAGTGCGACTTCATGTCGCGCAACAACTACTGGCGCCATCCCAACGTGCGCGCCAAGCCCTACGTCACGTTCCGCAACGACTCGCTCCTGCGCTCCGATGTCCTGGCGACGGCGAACCCCATCGCCAACATCGCTTCGAGCACGGCGGCGGGGAAGCCGATGGTCGTGCCCGAGTTCAACTTCCCCTGGCCCAACGAGTACCGCGCCGAGGCGCTGCCGCTCGTGGCCTGCTACGCGCGGCTGCAGGGCTGGGACGGGCTCATCATGCACTCGTACTCGCCGCGGGAGGGCATACTGTCCTTCTTCCGGTTCCAGTCCGACCCGGTGCGCTGGGGGCAGATCCCCCTCGCCGCGCTGCTCTTCCTACGCGGCGATGTCGCCGCGGCGCGCACGACGGTGCATGTCGGCCACTCGACCCCCGACATCTTCGCCACCCGAGCGCGCCGCACGTCTGACGAGTATTGCCCGTATCGGTATCTGCCTTACATCTCGAAGGTGCGCAACGCGTACTTCGAGGACGACTATGCCGGGAAGGCCGACGTCGCCATCGCCTCCGGTCATTCGGCGGCCGGGTCGTACGCCAAGGCGAAGCGGGCCATCGTGTTCGCCGACAACCCCTTCGCCGATGAGGCAGCGTCCGAGCCTGCACGGGAGACCTCGGCCGCGGCCACGCTTGCCCGCCTCCGCGCCGTGCCCGCGCTCGGGCCCCAGCAGCTCAGCTTCGACGGCTTCATGTGGCCCGAGAAGACCATCGAGGTGGCTGCGGACACACTTCTCGGGAGGGCAACGCTGCCCAAGCGCGCCACGCCCTTCGGCAACACCGCCGATGGCGGACGCTCCCTTGGCTCCATCGACCGGCGCCTCTGCATCGCGCCGCACGTGAGCGCTCTGCAGGAGGTCGATCCCGCCTGGCCGCACCGGCTGTACCTGGCGGCGGCAGCCCACTGGGAGCTGCCGGGCATCAACACCCCGTCTGAGGCCGGGCGTGTGTTCCGGAGCGACACCGGCGAGCTCGTGCTCAACGCGGAAGCCGGGGTATTCACCGCCAACGCTCGGCGAGTGCGCGGAGCCGTCGGGTACCTGGGGGGGATCGGCGCCATCGCCCTTGGGGAGGTGACGCTGACGTGCCGCACCCCCTTCGCGGCCGTGACGCTCATCGCCCTCGACGGGAAGCCCATCCGGTCGTCCCGGCGCCTGCTGCTCACGGCCGTCGCCCGGGCCGAGAACACGGGCCAGGCCTTCCACCGCGACCGGACCACGACGCCCGAGAGGGGCCGCCGCCCGGTAGTGGCCGAGCCGGTGGACTGCGATGTGGCCCTGCAGCGCCGCGGAGCGCTGACCGCCTGGAGCCTGACGCCGACGGGCGCGAAGCAGACTGAGGTCGCCGTCGAGCGGGAGGGGCGCGCACTCAAGCTGAACCCCGTCGCCGCCGGGAGCCCGTGGATACTGCTCGAGGCGGAATAGGCCGGTGGCGAGACTCCTCTACTCACCGTCCTCGGGGTCTGTCGGCAGGCTCGAGTCGTCCGTGGCCTGGGCCTCGGCCAGTGTGCGTAGCATCGCCTGCACGCGGTCCGGGTGCGCCCCCGCCACGTCGGTCGTCTCGTTCGGATCCTCCGCCAGGCGATACAGCTCCACTCTCTCGCCTTCCTCGAACCGAATCAGCTTCCAGTCCCCCTCGTGCAGCGCGACGGCCCGCCCGCGTGGAGCCTTGCAGTACAGGACGCGCGACTCGTCCCCGTCCGACTCCCCCGTGAGCACCGGCCAGATGTCCGTGCCGTCCCACCGCAGGTCCCCGGGTGGGGTGTAGTCACCGAGGCCGCAAAGCGTCGGCATCCAGTCGATGGCGTGGAGCGGAGCGTCCACTTCCGCGGGCTTCAGCCTCCCGGGCCAGTTGACGCAGGCCGGCGTGCGGATGCCGCCCTCGTAGACCTGTCCCTTCCAGCCCCGCAGCGGATGGTTCAGCCCGAAGACTCTCCCCGTCGGCTGGGTATCCGGGTAGTTCTTGCTGTCGTCGCCCCTGGAGCCGCCGTTGTCCGAGAAGAAGACGATAAGCGTGTTCTCCCGCTGCCCCGTGCGCTCCAGCGCGTCCACCATCTCGCCGATGCCCCTATCCATGTGCGTCACGGATGCCGCGTACTGGCGACGGTCCGGGTGGATGTGGGCGTTGGCCGCGAGCAGATCCTCCGGCTCGTCACAGGGCGTGTGCGCGGCGGTGAAGGGGACGTACACGAAGAACGGCCCCGGGCGCTCCATCTCGATGTAGCGCACGGCCTCCCCGGTGATGAGGTCCGTCACGTGCCCCTCTTCCTCGATCAGCGCCTCGTTGCGGTGCCAGGTCACGGAGAACTGCCCCGGCTTGTACAGGTGCGTGTAGGGCGTGACGCCGCCGGCCAGGCTGCCGTGGGAGTGGTTGAAGCCGAACTTCCGCGGGCCCCACTGCGGCTTCGAGCCCAGATGCCACTTGCCCGTGATGCACGTGTCGTAGCCCATGCTCTGCAGGGCCGACGCCAGCGTGACCGTATCGTAGGGCAGCACACGCGCGTTGGAGGGCGCCGTGTTCCCGAACCGGCTCCAGTACCGCCCCGTGAGCAGCGCAACGCGCGTCGGCGTGCACATGGGCGCCACGTAGTGCCGCTCGAGCTTGACGCCCTCGGCCGCGAGCCTGTCGGTGTTCGGCGTCCTGATCTCCGAGTCGTGGTACCCCACATCCGCCCAGCCCACGTCATCGGCCACGATCACCAGCACGTTGGGCAGCGACTCGCGCTGCCCCTCGGCCGCCCCCACCATCCGCGACGCCGACGCTGCCGCCGCCCCGGCGCCCACTGCCTCCAGGAACTGCCTGCGCGAATGCTGACTGCTCATCGTCGCCTCTCCTTCGTTCGGTCACCCGGGAAGAACCGGTGCGGCACGGCTCCATCGCACCATCAACCGAACGCCCCCCGACCCGTCAGGCTGGTGGGCAGCGGCGCCCCGGACTGCTTGACTTCGACCGACTCGATTCTCATGCGCAATCCCTCGTCCTAGTCCGGCCTCCCGACGCTCGCGGCCACATTTCCGCCCGTGCCGCCCAGCACTCGCAGCTCGCACAGCGCCTTCGTCGGCCGCTCCACCGACGCAAACCACTCGAGATCCCGCCCATCGGTCACGCCCGCCAGATGCCCGAGGGATTGGTGGCCCGTCTGCGACAGGAGCCTTACGCTGGCCGCCGGATGCAGCTCCACCCGCACGCCCTTCAGCCGCTTCAGCTTGCGGCCCTTCGCCGTCACATGCGTGGGGAACTGCCCCCGATTGGCCACCCGGGCGCGGATGCGATACACCTCCTCGCCCACCCGATCCGCCCGGACGTCCTCGATGACCACCCGGGGGTGTCGCTCCGCATGCGCCAGCGTGAACTGGTACGTGCCCGCGGCGATGGCCGCCAGGTCGCTCAGCGTCGGCCCGGCCATGTGCTTCCGCAGCAGCCCGCCGATCTCGACCGGCCCGAGCTGCGGGTGCTCGAACGGCGTCCACTCGGCGAAGATCGCATCGCGCGTCTTCTGCTCGTCCCACCACTCCATCATCCGCCGTGTGAGCCGCTCGTACTCCTCGTCGTCCTTCGCCGCGAAGATCTCCTTCGTCGTGATGCCCGCGCTGTTCAGCAGCATGCCCAGCTCGAACTCGAACACGAACAGCCCCAGGTGCTGATACCCGAAGTTGTGGAAGTGCCCGCGCAGGTTGACGTCCCTGGAATTGTCGCGATGGTACTTCACCACGGGGATGACGGGGAAGCCCGTATGCTCGGCGCCGATCTCCGCCAGCTCCTGCATGATCCGCACATCGCCCTCGTCCAGGTCGTCCTCGGAGCCGGTGGACGGCGGCCGCAGCACCGCGTTGGGGCCGTTGTGGTAGCCGAGCATGCCGAAGATGTTCGGGCGGCTGAAGATGAAGTCCGCCAAGGCCCGCAGCTCCATCTCACTGAACGGGAAGTCCCCCGCGCCGTCCTGCTCCGGCTCGGGGCGCCAGTCGTAGGACCAGTTGCGGTTCCAGTCGAAGCTGCGCCCCTCGACGCTGATGTGGTCCATGCCGTCCCACTCGTGGATGACTCCCTCGGGCAGCGTCCGATAGTACGGCGGCTCACTGTCCTTCGTGCGGCGAACGAGCAGCCGCCCGTCCGCCGGGTCGGCCGCGAAGCGACCATTCGGGTGCTCCATGCGCATGGTGAGGATGAGCCCGTCGCCGTTCACGTCCTCCTGATACAGCGTGTTTGGCACGCGCTCGGAGCGGTCCGTACGACTGCGGATCGTGCCCGAGGTCGTCACCGCGAACTCCGCGCCGTCCGGGTTGATGCGCGGGACGATATAGAAGGCCACGCGCTTCAGGAGGTCGGACCGGCGCCGGTCGGCCACAAGTTGCCGCGCCGTATACAGGGCCGCATGAGTGCCCGAGAGCTCCGCAGCGTGGATGTTCCCGTGGATCAGGTACGCGGGCTTGTCGTCCGCGGCGCCCGTGGCAGGGTCCGTGATCGTGAGCATGTGGATCTTCCGCCCCTCACGCGACTTCCCCAGCGACCTCAGCGACACGAACTCCGGCCGGCTGGCGGCGAGGGCCTCGACGAACGCGGTGACCTCGTCGTAGGTGAAGAAGTGGTGGAACCGCAGCGGCGGCGTTCTCTTCCCGCGGGGCATGGAAGCGCTCCTTTTGCCTACGGCTCTCGGCCGAGCTCGTCGTAGACGGTGGTGTTGATCTCGCGGGCCGCGGCGACCATCTCCGGGTACGGCGTGTCCGTGACCGTGACGAAGCCGATGTTGTAGTTCTCGCCGTCGGACCGGCCCGTGAGCGCCTGATCCGCGTACTGGAACCAGTGGCAGCCGACGAAGGCGGGAAGAGCCCAGACGCTGCGCACGTACTCCTGGTAGGCGGCGGCGCGCTCGGCCTGGCCGGGCGTTGCCACCAGGCCAGTGTGGAACATGCCGCGGTCCAGCGCGCCGAAGTGGAACTCGCCGATCAGACACGGCTTGCCCAGGTCCGCGGTGAAGGCCCACTGCTCCGGGTCGAGCGTGCGCCGGTAGGCGTTGAAGGTGATCACGTCGCAGTGCCTGGCGGCCGTCTCCACGAAGGGCCCCGGCCGCGCCGAGAAGCGGCAGCCCAGATAGAGATGATCCGGGTCGTGCTTCTTCAGCAGCGATCGGACCATGGAGAAGTAGCGCTCGGCGAAGAGGCCGAGCAGCTCGAGCAGGTCGGCGCGGAGCTCGGGGTCCCTGACGTCGGGCAGCGCCACGGGCTTGCCCTCGAATTCATCCCACGACGGGCAGGAGGTACCCCAGGCGTCGTTGAGGCGGGCGATATCGCCGTACTTCCGGCGCAGCTGCGCGGTGAAGGCGCGCTTGGACGGGAGCGCGTTCTCGGCCGCAAGCACGTTGCGGGGGAGCACGATGTCGCCGTCCGGGCCGCCGCGGCCGATGCTGAGCTCGTTGTCCACGAAGTAGCCGATGCACCAGGGGTCGCCGCGCCAGTTGGCGGTGATCTGCTCGATGCGGGCCTCGAGGGCGGCGGGCGCACCCTCGTCGAAGGGGTCCGGCATCGGCTTCCGGCCGCCGTCGAGGTAGGCGATGTCCCGGCTGCCCCAGTGGATGGGCACGGTGTAGGGCACGCGGCCGGCGGCGCACACCTCGTCGGCCGACCAGTTGCCGATGGTGTTGAAGCCCCAGGCGGGGAGGCGGCGGCAGGCGAAATCCACCCACTCCGTCTCGTCCTGCTCGCCGTACTTGCGGCGGAGGTTCATTGCGTAGAAGTCCACCGCCCCCCGTCCGCGGCGAGAGACGAAGGCGGCCAGTGCATCGCCGGCCTCCGGCAGCCACGAGAACATCGTATCCCGGCCGTCCAGCGGCGACCTCGAGCCGGGGCGGACGCAGTCTACGCCGAGGGAGAAGAACAGGCGCCCGTCAGGGGTCACGAGCCACCAGCGACCGCCGTGCCGCGCTGTGCCGAAGAACCCGTTGGTCTCCAGCTTCGGCCCGCCGGTCCAGCCGCCGTACCGGTCCCGGTCGGCCGGCGGCGGATGCTCCGCCAGCCAGCGCTCCTCGGCGGCGCGGCGCTCGGCGAGCTGCTCCTCGGCGATGAGCTTGCCGGGCCAGTCGGCTCGGGCGTACTGCCCGAAGCGGTCCACGATGCCGCGCAGGTCGGGCGGCGGGACGAGGCGGAGGTTGTCTATAATGAGCGTGCGAGGGGCGGGAGGCCTGGCCAGGAAGATCTGGAAGGCGACGATATGGTCCATGCGGATGTCCGCGCCGCGCATGGACATGTGCAGCGCATTCGGTAGTATCGCGGGCCCGGCGCGCATACCGGGTGCCTCGCCCGTGGCAAGGGGCGCCGCCACCGTCACGGGACCGCCGGGGGGCACCCCGACCCGACCCGTCCTCCAGTGCCGCCCGCCGTCCGCCGACGGAGCGTCGTCCACGCGAACAAGCACAGTGATCGCTTCGTCCTGGGGATTGGTGACGTCGAATGCCAGTCCGCCGATGTCGCTCCAGTCCCACGGCCGCGGCGCCGCGAAGTAGAGGTTGGGCCAGTCCACGGCGGCGAAGTCCGCCTTGAGGGCGCGCTCGCCGTGGGTGGCGCCCTGCTCCACGCGCGTCACCGTGGCATTGTGCGGCTCGAATGCCGCGAGGTCCCGTGGCTCCTCGAAGGAGTTCACGAGCTGGGCGTCGGTGGCTTCGGTCATTGTGGGCACCACCTGGAGAAGGCACGCGACCAGCAGTGTGGGCGTTCTCATAGTGTGAGGCTCCCGGGGGCGCTCAACGTCCTTGTGTCGAGCGGCCCAATGGACGATGATTCGCGTGGGGGACGCCGAACTCCTGTAAACGCTGGGCGCCGCACGGGGCGTATATACTGATGAACGTGAACGCTGCGCGCGCAGAGCATGGGGCCGTGCCGAGCCGGGACGCCGCGCTCGCCATCCGGTGCAAGGAGGGCGACCGCAGCGCCTTCGCCCAACTCGTGCAGCGGCATCGGAAGGCCGTATATCGAGTGGCCTACGCGATCCTCGGCAACGCGGACGACGCGCAGGACGCAGCGCAGGAGGCCTTCGTGCGGGCGTACGGGGCGATCCGGAGCCTGGACCACACTCGCCGCTTCGGCGACTGGATCCGGCGGATCACGGTGAACTGCGCCATCTCGAGCCTGCGGAAGCGCAAGTGCGTCGTGAAGAACGGCCCCCGGGTTGCGGCACTCAGCACAATGACGCCCCCGCTCGATCCCGTGCAGCACGCGGCGGGGAGCGATTTTCACAGGCACGTGCGGGAGGCGCTGGACAGATTGCCGCCGCAGCAGCGGGCCGCGATGACGCTCCTTGCACTGCAGAACATGGACTTGGCCGACGTGGCCGACTCGATGGGATGCGCACGAGCGACGGCGCGGGTGCATGTGCATCGCGCTCGGCAGAAGCTCCGGGCTTTACTGGCCGAGCACCTCGATGAGAACGCGAGCGTTCTCAAGGGAGACGAGAGACGTGAGATGTAGGAAGGCGCGAAAGCTGATCCAGGAGCTCATGGACGGCGCGCTTGGCGATCGGCGAGAGCTCGACGCGCACCTCGGGGAGTGCACGGACTGTCGTCAGGAGCTGGCGGCGCTGCAGCAGATCGATGCGGCCGTGCGCGACGTGGTCGCATGCGATGTGCCCGAGGAGGCACTGAACCGCCTGAGCGCCGGCGTGGCGCCCGCGCTTGCGGCCCAGGAGGCGCAGCCGGTCGGCCTCTTCGGCGTGCGCTGGGCCGCCGCTGCGATGGCGGCCGCGGCGCTGCTTGTCGGCCTCGGGGCCGGGCGGTGGCTATGGCCGCGTCAGGTCACGGTGACGCAGGTCAAGACAGTGACGGAGGTGCGGGAGAGGATCGTGGAGGTCGAGGTGCCGGTGGTCCAGGTGGAAGAGCGTGTCGTTGTGAAGCGCGTGCCGGTGACCAGGACCGAAGTCGTGTACCGCGATCCGCCGGAGAGGGCGCCTTCCGCGCTGTGGGCCTCCCCCGGGCCGGTGACGCTGGAGCCGATCCGCTTCCGGATCGACACGACGCCGGTGCCGCCTGCTCCCGAGGTGCGCCAGCATGTCCGTCCGGCGGCACTGGCCGGCGCGACCGGCGAAGAAGACACGCCGACCCGGGAGGGGGAAGACGATGCGTAGGACGGGAGCGGGAGTGCACGAGCCGAAGGAGGCAGGGATGATGTCAAGGCGTGTGTGGTCGCGTGAGAGGAGACATGCGCTGTGTCTGGTGCCTGCGGCCACGGCGCTGTTGCTTGCCGCGGCAGCGGCGCATGCGATGGTCCGGGAAGAGGACGCCGCCCGAGGCGCGGCCGTCACTGCCCGCGTATTGATTACCGTCAAAGTGGCGTGGGTGAAGGAGCCAGTGCTGAAGGTGGCCACGGGAGACGCCGACCACGGGGGCCTGAACTCGTACTACAGCTCCAGGGCACGCGGGGCGACGGAACTGAGAGTGGTGGAGCATTTGGGGACTCTCCTCGCGCTGAAGGGCGGCCTGACTCTCGACGGCGATGAGAACGTGCACGATGCGGTGGCGGGTCTAACCACGGTTCTCGGTCCGGATGATCCTACCGTGCGGCGGATCTTCGGTGCGGAGGGGATGGCGGAGACGCATCTTGTGCAGAGGACAATCGGCCTGCAGCCTGCTGGTTGGCCCGAGGAGAAGCTGGAGTTCGGATG
>JASFTE010000080.1:0-11313 GCA_050114035.1 Armatimonadota bacterium
CTACGAGCGCTTCGCCCCGGGCGAGGATGATCCCGTCGTGGCCACGGCCAAGGTGTTCAACGGGCTCCGGGTCGACATGTGCCGTGGCGTCTACATGCCGCAGCCGCCGGGCAGCGAAGGCCAGGAGATCGAGACCGAGACCCACAGGCGCAAGATCTCCGGCAAGACCAACTGGGTCGTCGAGTACCCCATCAAGACCCTCGACGATGTGAGAGCATGGAAGCGCGACCTGCCGGACGAGGAAGCCCTCTGGCCCGAAACTGAGCGCGCCGCACAGATACGCGACACCTTCGCCCCCGAGACGCTGTATGTCCCGGGCTGCGGCGTGGGCTTCCATGCCACCTACGGCATGATGGGCCTGCAGCTCTTCTCAACCGCCCTCTATGACGCCCGGGACGACATCGAACGCATCATCGCCACGCTCAACGCGGCCAACTGCCTCCGAGCCCGACTCTACGCCAGGGCCAACCTGGGCCCGCTCTTCTTCGTCGGCGACGACATCGCATACAAGGGCCGCACCATGCTCTCGCCGGCCATGATGCGTCAGCTCTTCTTCCCGTACCTGAAACGGCTCTGCGAGCCCCTCGTGCAGGCGGGGATCAAGGTCGTCTTCCACACCGACGGGTATGTGATGGATATAGTGGACGATCTGCTCGACTGCGGCATCGCCGGCCTCAACCCGCTCGAGCCCCTCGCGGGCAATGACATCGCGGCGCTGAAGAAACGCTACGGAAGGAACTTGATCCTCGTCGGTGGAATGGACTGTTCGCAGCTCCTGCCCCTCGGCTCCGTGGCCGACGTACGCCAGGGGACGAAGCAGTTGCTGCGCGACGCGGGCCGCGGCGGGGGCCTCTTCATCGGCTCCTCGTCCGAGATCGTACCATCGACGCCCGTCGAGAACATCCTGGCGTTCTACGAGGCGTGCTGCGAGTTCGGGCGGTACCCGCTGCGGCTGTAGGCCCAACGCGAGGGAGGAAATACGCATGCGCTCCACAAAACTCAGCACTACTGTGCGGACAGCTCTGACGGTGTTGGCGATCCTGGCGTCCGCCGCGCTGGTGTTGTTCCTGCTGTCCACCATGGGGGGGGCTGGAATGTCTGCCGACGAGCCCGAGGGCGAATGGACGGAACTCTTCAACGGGAAGGACTTCACGGGCTGGCGCGCGCTCAGCCGGGACGGCAAGCATGCATGGCGCGTGGCGAAGGCGGTAGCGCCCAAGCCCGAGGACGAGAAGAAGTTCGCCATCGAGCCCGGCGAGGGGATCTTCGTCAACGGTGACACCGGCCGCACCGCCAACTTCGCCACTGAGATGAAGCACAGCGACTGCGAGCTGCACATTGAGTTCGTCGTGCCCAAGGGCTCCAATTCCGGCGTCTACCTCATGGGTCACTACGAGATCCAGGTGCTGGACAGCTCGGGCAAGGACGAGGTCAAGTACTCCGACTGCGGCGGGATCTACTGCCAGTGGATCGACGGGAAAGCCGTCGGCGGTACGCCCCCGAGAGTCAATGCCAGCAAGGCGCCGGGCGAGTGGCAGACCTTCGATGCCATATTCCGCGGGCCGAGATTCGACAAGGACGGCAACAAGATCGAGAACGCAGTGTTCGTCAAGGTGGTACACAACGGCGTGGTCGTTCATGAGAACGTCGAGGTCGGCGGACCAACGCGTGCCTCGATGCCGGGGCCTGAGCGCGCCGAGGGCCCGCTCATGCTCCAGGGCGATCATGGCCCGGTCGCGTATCGGAACGTCCGTATGCGTCCGCTCAAGCCGTGACGGGCGCACAGCATTCGGCCATACCCAAGTCAAGGAGGCGCCACGATGAAGGAGACCAAGAAACCCGATATGTCGCGACGGCGGTTCATCAAGACGGCTGCAGCGGGGACCGCGGCCGTGAGCAGCTTCGGCATCATGTCGGCATCGGCCCAGGATGAGCGGCCGCTGAAGGCCGCCCTGATCGGCTGTGGCGGCCGTGGGAGTGGGGCGGTGATCGACCTCCACAAGGCCGACGCCAACGTCAGCCTCGTTGCCATGGCGGATCTGTTCGGGGACAAGCTCGATGCATCCGTCGAGAGGCTGCAGAAGAGGAAGGTGGCGGCCGACAACGTCCGTCGGCTCACGGGATTCGATGCCTACAAGCAGGTCCTCGACATGGACGTGGACATTGTGCTCCTGGCCACACCGCCCTTCTTCCGCCCCGAGCAGTTCGCGGCGGCCGTGGACGCTGGCAAGCACGTGTTCATGGAGAAGCCGGTGGCCGTGGACCCCGTCGGCGCACGGCTGATCATGGAGACGGGGGAAAAGGCCAAGCAGAAAGGCCTCAGCGTGGTGGCCGGGACCCAGCGACGGCACCAGCGCTCCTACATTGAGACCAAGAAACAGGTGGACGACGGCGTCATCGGCGAGATCGCCGCCACCCGCGCCGCCTGGTGCGGGAATCCGGTGCGGTACTTCCCGCGCGAGGCGGGCTGGTCCGATATGGAGTACCAGATCCGCAGTTGGTTCAACTTCCTCTGGCTGGCGGGCGACCACATCCTCGAGCAGCACATCCATAACGTGGACGTGTGCAACTGGTTCGTCGGGACGCATCCGGTGAAGGCCTTCGGCATGGGCGCCCGCGTCCGGCGGCGGGTGGGCGATACGTACGACTTCTTCGCCGTTGACTACGAGTACGAGAACGGCGTGCACTGCGACAGCAGGTGCCGGCAGATCGTGGACTGTGACAGGGACGTGTCCGAGTACGTTATAGGCGCCGAGGGCATTGCGGCTTGCCACAGGGCCGAGATCAGGGACTCCGAAGGCGCGCCCGTCTGGCGCTACCAGGGACCGGCCAAGCCCACCGCGAAGGTCCAGGAGCACATTGACCTGACGCAGGCAATCCGCACCGAGAAGCCCGTCAACGACGCCCAGAACGTCGCCGAGTCCACCATGACGGCAATCATGGGCCGGACGTCCGCCTACACCGGGAAGGTCGTCACGTGGGACGAGATCATGGCGTCCGACATGCGGCTGGGGCCGGAGCCGCCCTATGAGATGGGGGATCTCCCGCCCACCGAGGTACAACTACCCGGTAGGCCGTGGCCCGAGGAAGTGTAGGAGCGCGGGCTACCCGTCCAGGCCCACGAGGATCTTGGTGACGCCGGGCGGGTCGTCGGCCCAGGCCTGCAGGGCGTCGCCCGCATCCGCGAGCGGGACAACCCGCGTGACCATGTCGTCCACGGGAAAGCTCCCCGTCTCGAGCATCTCGATGACGGCGCGGAGCTCGTCCAGGCAATTGCGGGAGCCGAGGATATCGAGCTCCTTCTGGACGAAGAGCTGCGTCTCGTACTCGACAGGCCTCTTGGCATAGCCGATATACACGACGCGGCCGGTGAAAGCGACCTCCTCGACCGCCGCGCGAAAAGTCTGCGGCAGACCGACGGCCTCGATCACTGCATCGGGGCCGTCGCCGTCCGTCAGCCCCTGCAGGCCGTCGTGCAGCGAGGCGGCCCCCGAGTTGATGGTGTGGGCGGCCCCCGCCCGCGCCGAGATTGCCAGCTTCTTATCGTCGATATCGACGGCAATGACCGTCGCCCCGCGGAACGCCGCGCCCGCCACGGCCCCGAGCCCCACGGCCCCGCACCCAAGCACAGCCACCGTGTCCTCCCCGCTCACTCGCCCTCGTGCCACGGCGTGGAAACCGACCCCGAGCGGCTCCACGAGCGCAAGCTCAGTGAGTGACAGCTTCTCGGAGCCGTGGAGCTTCTCCCAGGGCAGAGCGACGTAGCGCGTCAGCGCCCCGTCCCGTTGCACGCCGAGTGTCTGATTGTCGCGGCAGGCGTTCGGTCGTCCGTTCCGGCACGATGGACAGATCCCGCAGTTGGTGTACGGCGACACCGTCACGTTCATGCCCGGGCGGATGTCCGCCGGCACATCGCCGCCCACGTCTTCCACCGTCGCCGCGATCTCGTGCCCCGGGATTCGGGGGTAGGTGACGAGGGGCAGCTTCCCCCGGAAGCTGCTCAAGTCGGACCCGCACAGCCCCGCCATCCGGACCCGCAGCAGCACCTCGCCCGCCGCCGGAGTCGGCTCCTCGATCTCCCGGATCTCAGTCGTCCCTGGCTCAGTGATGAAGACGGCCTTCATGTGGACTCCCTCTACAGCTTGTAGGCTTCCGTCGCCGTCCCGCCGAGGATGCGTTCCTGCTCGGCGACCGACAGCGTGGCGATGAAGCTCGACACGATCCCGTGCCACTTCCCATACCGGCAGGCCACGAGACACACCGGCCAGTCGGAGCCGAACATCAGCCGATCCGGGCCGAAGGCGGTCAGGACGGTCTCCAGATATGGCCTGAGCTGCTCCTCCGTCCACTCCTCGTAGTCTGCCTCCGTCACCATCCCCGACAACTTGCAGTACAGGTGCTCCCGCTTGGCGAGCTCAGTGATATTCTCCCGCCATGGAGACAGCACGTTCTCCCTGATACGCGGCTTCGCGATGTGATCGAGCACGAAGACCTGATCCGGGTGCCGATCAACGAACTCGATGGTCTGTGGTAGATGCCGCTCCAGGATCAGTATGTCATAGACGAGCCCCAGGCCTCTCAGAGCCTCGATCCCAGCGTTGAAGTCCTGGCGCAGCATGTAGTGCTCGTCTGCCTCCCCCTGCAGCACATGCCGCACGGCCCGCAGCTTCTTGTTCCGCGCAAGCCGCTCCAGGTCGCCCGCTACACCGGGCGACACCAGCGGCGCCCAACCCACCACGCCGCGGATGAAGTCGCGGGCGTCGGCCAGCTCCAGCAGCCACTGCGTCTCCTCGACCGTCTGCCGCGCCTGGACCGACACCACCCCGTTGATACCCGCGGCCGCGATCTCCGCCTCGAAGTCCTCGGGCAGGAAGTCCCGCCGGATCGCCCGCATCCCGTCGTCGATCCAGTCGTACTCGTCCGGATCGTACTTCCAGAAGTGATGATGCGCGTCGATCTTCTCGCTCATTGACTGCTCCTCGCGTCACGCCGACTCCAGCGCCATGTTGGCGTGTTTCCTCACACGCGTCCCTCTTGTCCTCCTCAGCGTGGAGGGGCGCTGGTTGGCGGGGCGAATACAGCCCTGCTGCTGCGGCACTCCAGTGACTTCGGCGGTGAGACCCGGTGATCGACACCCACAGCATCGGCAGGTGGCTTCTCATGGCATCCGTGATGGCGGGCGGCGGTGCGTGCGCAACAGAGCTTGGCATCGAGGGTGCCGAGTTCACGGTGGACGGTCAGCCGACGTTCCTCGTCGGCATGAGCTACTACGGCGCCCTTGGCGCCTCGGAGGGCTTCATACAGGCCGACCTCGATGACCTGCAGCATCGCGGCTTCAACTGGGTGCGCGTGTGGGTGACGTGGAGCGCGCACGAGAACAACGTCTCCGCCGTGGACGCGAGGGGCGACGCCAGGGAGCCGTTCCTCAGCAAGCTGAAGTGGCTCGCGGAGCAGGCCGACGCGCGCGGAATCACTGTGGACGTCACGCTGTCCCGCGGCAACGGCGTCGTGTCCGAGGAGTCGGCGCTCCGTGGGCAGCCCGGCCACCTGCGCGCCGTCGCCACCCTTGCCCGTGCGCTCAAGCCGTACCGCAATGTCTACATCGACGTGGGCAACGAGCGCAACATCCGCGATCCGCGCTTCGTGTCGCACGAGGACATCAAGGCCCTGCGGGACCAGATCAAACAGATCGACCCGGACCGCCTCGTCACTGCCTCCTACGCCGGCGACATGCCCCGGGAGGAGCTGGAGACCTACCTGCTGGAGTCCGACGTGGACTTCATCTCCCCCCACAGACCCCGCAACGCCCGGTCGCCGTGGGACACCGCCGAGAAGACGCGCCAGTTCTTCGCGTGGATGCGCGATATCGGCCGCACTGTGCCGGTGCACTACCAGGAGCCCTTCCGGCGCGACTTCAGCAGGTGGCAGCCGCGCGCCATCGATTTCCTCGTGGACGCCCGCCAGGCGCGGGAGGCGGGCGCCGCCGGCTGGTGCCTCCACAATGGCAGCCCCCGGCGCAACTACCAGGGCCGGCGCCGCTCCTTCGACATGCGGGACGAGCAGGGCCGGCTCTTCGCCCAACTCGACCCGGACGAAGGCCACGTGGCCGACCACGTCGCGCGCCTGGCAGACGCGGAGACGAAGACGTGGATCGCCCTGATGGATACCCGATGGCACGTAGATGGCCGCATCACGTACCCGGGCGCGGCCGCTGAGGGGCTGTTGATGAACGTCCGCATGGTCAACTGCGTGTTCGAGGATCGGAACGAGAAGACCATGCCCGCCCGATTCGACCCCGCCGCCAACACCGACGCCTTCATCGCCCAGATCCCTGACTATGTCGCCCACGGCATGCGGGCATTCACGGTCTTTCTCCAGGGCGGCATGCCCGGCTATGAGAACGCCATCAACTCGGCCTTCACCCCGGAGGGCGAGCTGCGGACGAGCTATATGGAGCGTGTGCGGCGCGTCATTGAGGCCGCCGACGCCGCTGGGGCGGCAGTCATCCTCGGCTGCTACTACCAGCGCCAGGATCAGATCCTGCGAGATGCCGATGCGGTCCGAACGGGCGTCGTGAATGTGGTGCAGTGGATCATGGACAACCGCCTCGGGAACGTTCTTCTGGAGATCGCCAACGAGTACCCGCACCGGGGCTTCGACCACCACATCCTCCGGACACCGAGCGGCATCGCCGAGCTCGTCCGCCTGGCGAAGGAGACCGCGCCGGGCATTCTCGTGTCGGCCAGCGGCCTCGGGAACGGGAAGTGCGACCGGGACGTGGCCGAGGCCGCGGACTTCATCCTGATCCACTTCAACGGCACGCCGGTGGACCAGATCCCCTCACGGGTCGAGGCGCTGAGGGGGTACGAGAAGGCCATCGTGTGCAACGAGGACCAGAAGGTCGACGAGGAGGCGGCTCGCGCGTGCGACGCGTCAGTGGCCAACGGATGCTCCTGGGGCCTCATGCTCGAAAAGCTCAACCAGAACGTGCCCTTCGAGTTCAAGGGGCACGAGGATGATGTGGTGGTGTATGGCAAGCTGAAGGAGTTGACGACGCCGGCACAGTAGTCGGCCGTCACTCGGCGTCCGCGCCACCGAGCTTCTCCTCAGCCACTCGCAGGAACTCCTCGGCGCGGGCGATTTGCTCCGACGAGTCCTCTTTGCTCACGGGCGACATGCTGTAGTCGCCCACGTGTCTGACCTCGATCCCCTCTATGAGATACCTGTGGAACTTCCGCGGCAGCCTGCTCGTCTTCGCGAAGCGCTGCCCAAAGGCGGCGTGGACAGCGCTGTGCTTGGAGAAGGTGAGTCCTTGGCCTGCCAGAAACGCTTCGGCGACGTAGAACATACTGTAGTATGCGCGCCCCGCCGCGAACTCGTAATGGCCGTGTGTATGGAGTAGACGTGCCGCCTCGAGGCTCTGCTGGGCCTTCGAGATGAGGCCCTGCTGTCGCTGTCTCAAACCGGCACACCTTCCCGCCGCACGTTGATCAGCAGAGGGGTCTGGTCGCGTTCGAATTGCTCTCGCGAGACGAAGAAGCAAGCGATGGCCACGTCGTGAGTCAGTGAGACGTCGGCTACGTCGGGGCCAGTTCGACGTATCTCACTACACGGCTCCACGTCGCCGTCGAGGACCACGAGAACGTCAATGTCGGAGCCGGGCTCAGAGTCGCCGCGGGCCTGGGAGCCGTAGAGCACCAAGTTGAGCAACCGTGGGCCGTAGAGCTCCTCGAAGCGGCGTCGCAGCTCCGCGAGAATCTCCTTGAGCTTGCTGTCCATGGCCGTCCCTCACCGGCGTTGTGCCGCTGCAGCAGCGCCCTACTTCCTCATCCCCTCCACCGGCCACCAGCTCGGATCGTCTGTGATGACGAGCTCGGCGACCTGAGAGGACTCCGTCCTGGGCCGCAGCCGGAGCGTGTGCTTTCCCGCCTTGAGCGCGAACAGCTCCGGGCTGCCCGTAATCATACTCCCTGCCGGCGACCACGTCCACTGCTCCCAGCGGCCGAAGACGCGCCAGGGGACCTGGATCGGCTGGGAGCTTCCGGCTATGCCTGGACCGTCGGCTCGACCGATGGCGATGTCGAAGGCTGCCGACTGCTTCTCCCGGTGCGTGGAGCGCCCCCAGATGGCGTACTCGCCGTCACGCGGCACGTCGAACTCCCAGACCGCGCGGCTGCGGCCGCCCTCCATCGGTCGGAGGACGTTCCCGCCGGCTCCATCGACGGATTCCACGCGCATTGCCTCTGCGGTTGCGCCCTCGGGCTTGAGGGCGATGCGCACCGGCTCGAAGGCTGGCGTGCTTCCCCGGACCGCCTCCGAGGGCGCCGACTCGTTCCCCGCCCGATCCACGGCAGTGGCCTTGTACCAGTACGTGGTGTTCAGCGCCAGCCCCCAGTCAACGAGCTCCGCCTGGGAGGGCGAGCCGACGAGCGACGCCTGCTCGCAGGCGAAGTCGGGCTCGGAGCCGCAGTACACGTTGTAGTGGTCCACGTCCGACTCCCTGGCGTTGGACCAGGACAGTTTCAGCGTGTTGGCCGACACCGCGACAACCTCGAGATCCCTCGGCGTCTCGGGCGGCGTGGCGTCCAGCGGCATGGGCCCCCCAGGCACAAATGCCATGTCGTCGGTCAGAAGCAGCTTGTCCACGCACTCCTGGCCGCTGGTCGGCGTCAGCGTCAGGACGTGCCGGCCCCGCGTCAGCCCGGCGGTCGCGTCGATCTTCTCCCAGGTCCATTCGTCTCCGCCGCACGATAGCGATCCCCACGTGTCTCCATCGCCCGTGACGGACAGGGCGCCGTTGCCTCTTACTCGGGCCCACAGCCGGTACTCGGCGCCCTTGGGCACGACTGCCTCGACCGGCAGGCTCCCACCGGCCTCTTCGCCGAGGCACGCGACGTAGTAGCCATGGGACGCCGTGCGCTGGTCGCTGAACTCCCGCATGGGGAGTGTGCCGCGCCCGGCCTCCGCTTCCAGGGCCAGCCGTACAGGGCCCTGCCAGTTGTCGTTTCCGCTCTGGAATGCCTCGCCTGACGATCGACTCTCCAGGCCGCTGTGCTCCACGGCAGTCACCACGTAGTAGCCCGGCGGCTCCTGGGCCGGACCGCGCCACTGCGTGTCCGTCGCCGGCTCCGCAGTCAGCCTCTCGTATCCGGTCCCGCTCTCACTGGCGCGGTACACATGATAGCCGCGCGTCTCGCGGCAGCGCTCTGGCTCCTGCCAGGTAAGGACTACACTGCCCCCGGCGACTCGCGCACCCAGCTCCCGCGGGGGATCCGGAAAGCGGTTGATGGCGATGTAGATGTCGGTGTACTCGGCGAGGAAGTCGGTGTTGAAGATGGTCTTCGTCCCGTCCGGGCTGCTGTTCGGGTGCGGATGCGAGGAGTGGTGGTCCGGATGCCAGGTCACGCTGTGGGAGTAGTACGAGCTCATGTGCCGGAAGACCGGATGACAGACCTGGGAGCCGTCGGTCCGGAGGTAGAGGATCGAGCCGGGGTACTTCCCGCCGCCGGGTGTGTCGGATACGAACCACTCGCCATCCGCGCACGGCCCGCCATGGCCGCCGCTGCTGAGCTCCATCACCACACGCCGGTCGGTTCCATCCGGCCGGACGCCCCAGATGGTGCCCTCCGCGTAGTACGTCAGCTCGCTTCCGTCCGGCAGCCAGTCGGGATGCCCGCCCGTGTAGGGGATCGACGCGCGCTCCGCGCCGCCGGGCAGAATGGTCCACTGGGTGCGCGGATCGTCGAAGTTGAAGAAGATCCGCCGATCGGCCGCGCGCGTGAATCGCAGCCGGTGCCAGCGTTTCTCGAACTGCGCCTCCTCCACCGAGCCGTCCAGGCCGACGACGTACGCCGTAGACGGATCCTGCACGCCGCCCGTGCGCCCGCCGAACAGGAACCACTCCTCCGACGGGTGCGGGGGCATCATGGCGCCGAGGTTTCGGTTGACGCTCACGATGCTCTGTCGCTCGCCCGTCCATGGGTTCGTCGCCGCCACGTGGGTGCCGTTCTCGTCCTTGATGGCGTGGTAGTAGCGATCGGGGTAGATGACGCTCCAGTAGCCACCGCCGATGGGCCGCCCCTCTGCGGTCAGCATGGGCCGGAGATTGGAGCCATCGGCATCCATGAGCCATCGCGTCTTCCCCCCGGCCCGCCGGGTGAGGAAGCCCATGATGGAGCCATCGGCATTCCAGCCGGGGATGTCGTAGTAGTCATTCTGGTCCACGGCCGGATCGCACGTCATGCGCCAGGCGATGCAGCCGGTCGCCGTGTCCCGGAATACGGTGCGCTCGGACAGGTAGGAGTCGCCCCGCTGCGTATGCTCCAGCCGCCGCCAGCCCTGCCGCTTCGCCAGCTCCGTGAGCCCGTGCAGCGCCTTGGGCCGCGACACAGCAACTCGTGACATGGCTCTCTTCTCCTCCCGTGTGAGCTGTCCGGCGAACTTGATCCAGTCCACCCGCACCGTCTTCTCGGTGCCCCGAACGTACAGGCCCAGCGACAGCGGCACCGTCCCCGCCCAGCCCAGAGCATCGGGGACGTGCATCACGGCGAGTCCGGGTTCCTTCAGCGCCGCCAGGCCGCCGCGCTTCTCGCTCGTGTCCCGGTTGATGAGCGTGATGCTGAAGCCCCCCGTGGCCTCGACGACCTTCGCGACGAAGAAGGGCGTGGCGTCCAGGTCGATCTGGCCGACGTCCCGATAGATGCTCGTCCCCCACGTCACCTCGCCGCCGGGCGGGTCGGTCAATGTGAGGGCCTCGCCGTCGCTGCTAAACTCCGCCGGCGCCCGCGGGTTGTTCGCCCGCCACTGCTCCACGTCGGTGAACTCATCCACCAGATCCGCCCCCACGCCGGCAGGTAGAAAGAAGCACGCAAGAACGAGTGGGAGCGACGGACGTGCGATTCTCTGCATGGCTGGTGTCCCTTCCTTGACGGCTCGCCGGTGTTCTTCGGACGCTCGGGCCGGCATTCCTCCTCGCGGGGGGCGTCCGAGCCGAGGTGCGCAGGAGAACGATGTAACGGTAATGTAACAAGTTGACATAACTTGTCCATTGTGCGTGTTTACCTACACAAGCTGCACAAGCTGCATTCTGGGGCTCTGTGGGGCTGTGCGGGCAATCTGGGGAGTGTAGGGTGTGTAGGGAGGGACTCACAGGGCTCACCTGGGCCCTCGGCAGCCGCCGAGTCGCGTTGGCGGCCATGGAAATGGCATCCCGGGCAGGAACGCGAGGCTCGTGGTGGTCGCACAGATGAGGGGTGAGCACAGGCAGGAACAATACGAGTGTCAGCAAGCGCCTGTATTGTAGCCGTTTATTGA
>JASFTE010000081.1:0-11291 GCA_050114035.1 Armatimonadota bacterium
ATCTTGATTCCGTCGTAGCGTGCCCCCATCACCTCGAAGCCATCCACGACGACCCAGTCGCAGTCGTCGCTGTTGCTGATGCCGTGGTACTCCGCGCCCATGACGAGCGCCTTCCACTTCACCTCGGACTTGAGGACCGTGGGCCGCTCCTCGGTGCCCATGTGGGCCTTGCTGATCTGGATTGGGCCGCGGTAGATGCCCGGGCGGACGATGATGGTGTGCCCGCCGCCGACCTGCTCCAGGGCATACTCGACGGAGGCCCACGGACTGTCGCGCGAGCCGTCGTTGTCCTCCGTGCCGTCGGTGGCGACGTAGTAGGTGTCAGGGAAGGCGGGGACCGTCAGTGCTGCGCAGATGAGACTCGCGCAGGTCCATCGGCACATTGGGCCTCACTCCGCTCGGCGGGCGAACTTCTGGATGCGGGCGTCGGTCTGCGCTTCCGCGACGTAGACGTCGCCGCGCGAGTCCGTCCAGATGCCATGGGGGCCGCCGCGGAACTCCCCCGGCTGCTCGCTGATGCCCGCGCCGCCCCAGCGGGCCAGCAGCTCGCCCTCGAGCGTGAAGATGCTGACGCGCTGGGTGAGCTCGGCGATGTAGACGACGTCGGCACTCGGGTCAAAGTAGAGCCCGGCGGGCATGAGCAGATCGGTCCACTGCCTGAGGAAGTTGCCATCGGTGTCGAAGATCTGGATGCGGTCGTTCTCCCGATCGCACACCCACACGCGGTCGTGCCGGTCCACTCGCACGCAGTGCGGCAGCGCGAACTGCCCCGGGCCAGTGCCCTCCTCGCCCCACGACAGGAGCAGCTCCCCATCGGGCGAGAACCTGTGCACGCGGCGGCCGTTGTAGCCGTCGGAGACGAACAGCTCCCCGGTGGAGGCGATGTCGAGGTCCGTTGGTCGGTCGAAGGGCGCCCCGGGCGTCGCGGTGGGTCGGCCCGGTGTGCCGAGCGTCAGCAGGAGCTCGCCATCCGGGCTGAACTTGCGAACGCAGTGCGCGTTGCAGTCGGTGCAGTAGACGTTGTCGTCGCCGTCGATGAGGATGCCGTGCGCGTGGTCGAAGAGGCCCTCCTCCCACGAGTCCAGGAAGCTCCCGTCGCGATCGAAGATCACGAGCGGATGCTCGCTGCGCGAGTACACGAACACGCGATCCCGCGAGTCGCATGCCACGGCGGGGACCACTCCCCAACTCCAGCCCTCCGGCAGGCGGGCCCAGTCCTCAACGACGTCATACGTATGGTCACCGGCTCCAAATGGCATGAGGCGCCTCCTGCTCAAGGAGCGATGCTTCAGCATTCGCCCCGCACGAGCAATGCCCTCTTCCGGGGGATGTGTTCGCGTAGGAGGAGGGAGGGGAGGCGAAGAAGTAGGCGGGAGGGACGTCTGTGATGTTGAGTGCCACCGCCAGTGCGTTGCTCTGTGCCCTTTTTGCCGCCGTTGGCCCCGGAGACGCGCACCGGATCAACTGGGCGAGAGCGGAGCAGGGCGCGAGGATCGTGCGCGCGCCGAAGATTCACCCGGTGACGGATGTGGGCAATCTGATCGGGGAGAACGTCGGCGACAAGGAGGGGCAACTCGGACACACGATCTTCGCTGACGAAGTCCAGCGCGAGCAGTTCGTCATCGACCTCGGGCAGGAGCGGCTCATCGGCCGTGTCTTCGTCGGCAGCGGCGCGAACGACACCCCACGCCATCCGGACTCCGTGACCATACGCGCATCCACCGAGGGCGCCCACGGCCCGTGGCAGACGCTGGTCGCCGACGGCGACATGCGGCGCCAGCACACCTTCGTGTTCGAGAACACCCGCGTGCGCTGCCTGGAAGTGGACTTCGGCCAGTGCCTCGACCAGCGGGGCACGCGCGTTACGGCGCTGGGCGCCTTCACCAGGTATCGCTGCCCGGAGGCTCCCGAGGTGGTGCAGTGGCTCGGGGCACTGTACGACAGGGGCGCCCCCGAGCTGAGCGACTTCTTCGCGGCCGCCGATGCCGGGCGCTGGCAGGAGGCGGTCGGGGCGCTCAGGCGGCACTACCGGAAGCGCTTCGAGGGCAGGCCGACGACGGTTGCGGAGAGGTCATTGGGAATCGCTCGGGACATGGTGGAGCACCGCTTCCAGTTCGGTCATCCTGTCCACACCTTCGGGCCCAACGTCGAGGACATCGACTGGGCCTACGAGCTCGACTACGAGTGGACGAACAGCCTGAATCGCTGCGGCTTCTGGACGCACACGGCCAATGTCTACATGAAGACCGGCGACGCGCGATACGCGCGGGAGATCGAGGCCCAGCTTCTGCACTGGATCGAGAGCTGTCCGCTGCCCGCGCGCCCGGCCGACGGGCGCTACCGCGTGTGGAAGGGATGGGGACGGCCGGCACGCATCACCTGGCGGTCGCTCGATTCGGCGATCCGCCTCTGGAAGCTCTGCGCCCTCGTGCCCACCTTCGCCGTTGACCCCGAGCACTTCAGCGACCGCGCCTTCGTGAACCTGCTGTACTCCATCTGGGAGCACCAGGAGTACCTCAAAGACGACGACTGGGACGGGGGCAACTGGCTCTCCACGGTGACCTCGAGCGTACTGGATACGGCCGTTGCGTTCCCCGAGTTCCGCGACAGCACGGAGTGGCTGGCATTCACGCGAGCCGCCTTCGAGACGAACGTGCTGCGCGACGTGCGGGAGGATGGCAAGGAGGTCGAGAACGCCGTCGGCTACGTCCAGTTCGCGTACGCGAGCATGTTCCGCGTGCTGAAGACCTTCTCCGAGCGCGGCGTCCCGGTGGATCCCGAGGTGTATCGGCGCCTCGACCTGGTGCAGGACTTCATTGCCTGGTGCCTGTTCCCGGACATGACGGTACCGATGATCGGGGACTCGGACCGGGGCGGGCGGGGCCCCATCGTGCACAGCTGGGAGTTCTTCGGGCGCGAGGACATCCGCTACATCATCACCCAGGGGCAGGAGGGCGAGAAGCCGACGATCGGCTCCCGCTACTGGGACCGTTCCGGCTGGGCGGTGATGCGGAGCCCGTGGGGAGAGGGCGCATTCACGGATGCGCTGCACATGGTGTTCAAGGCCGCGCCCACGGGCGGCCACAGCCACCAGGACCAGCTCTCCGCGACGCTGTACGCCTACGGGCGCCCACTGCTCATCGACCCGGGGCGGTACAACTACCGCCAGGAGGGCCGGGAGCATAAGACGACACCGTTCCACAACACGGTGCTCGTGGATGGGCAGAGCCAAGGCCTCGGGAACGCGACCTTCGAACGGTGGGAGAGCACCGACGAGTACGATCTGGCCATCGGCTCCCACAAGCTGTACCGCGGCGTGACGCATCGGCGGACGGTGCTGTTTGTGAAGCCACACTTCTGGCTCGTCCGCGATGACCTCGAGTCGGCCGACGACCATCGGTACGAGCAACGCTGGCACTTCCCGGAGGGGGCGGACCTCGCTGAGTCGGACTCGCACACGGTGGCGACGCGGTTCCCGCAGGGCGGCAACCTCACCGTGGCTCCGCTCACGCCAATCGCTGAGTCGCTGAGCGAGGAGTACATGATCGCCTACAACTGGGACGAGCTCACGCCCGGGACCAGGTGGATCTACGTGCCCTCGGAGGTGCCCATCGCGACGCTGCTCATCCCTTACCGCGGCGTGCGCGCCCCCGAGCTTGCCGTGGCGGAGCTGAGCCTCGAGGGCGACCGGACGTCGCTGCGAGCGCGCATCGACGAGACGTCATGGACGCTCCGCGTGCCCCGCAACGGGCACGTAGCGGTAGAGAGTCGCTGACTTGCCTCATCCGCAGCGAAGCACACTGTGCGCAAGCGCAACCGAACAGGAAGGGCGGAGTCACATTGAGGATCTGCGCCGCGAGTGTCTGTTACAGGAAGACCGATCGTGACGAAGTGGAGTTCCTCCTCGAGGACGCACCGGAGCACGGGTTCGAATGGGCGGAGCTGCAGGGCTTCCCGCGGCAGCTCCGGACGGGAGACCCACTGGACCCGGCCGCGCTGAACGCCCAGATGGCAGACGCCGGGCTGAAGACCGCGGCCGTCTATGGGCCCGGATTCGGCGGCGCCAGCGAGGAACAGGTGGCGGCGTCGATCACCAACGCGGCACGGATGATCCGGATTGCCGCGGAGATGGGCACCGATACCTTCGTGGCCAGCGGCGGCGCCCCGAAGGCGCAGGCCTCCGTGGGCAGCGCCATCACCGTGCTCGGAGCCGTCGCCCCGGACGCCGAGGCAGCCGGCGTCAAGATCTGCGTCGAGCCGCATTACGGGTCGTGCATCGAGACCGCCGGCGACTACGACAGGATCTTCGCCGCCATCGACTCGCCCAACGTGGGCATCTGCGTGGACAATGGCCACTTCGACAAGGCCGGCGTGGACACGTTGGCCCTCATGGAGAAGTACCGGCAGAAGATCTGGCATCTGCACGTCAAGGACCAGAAGGCAGGCGAGGGCATGGGGCTGGGGGAAGGGGAGTTGGATCTGGCGGCGCTGATTGAGCTCCTCAAGGGCATCAGCTTCGACGGGTTCCTCTCCATCGAGCTGGAGGTCGAGGACAAGACGGACATCAGTGGCATCATGGGGAGGTCGAAGAAGCACGTGGAGGGGTTGCTGTGACAGGGGAGACTGCCTCAGTACTCGGACACTGACGCACGCTGATTCGTCAAAGGGGGATCAACTCAATGCGTATCGGGATTCGAGACGGCTGCCTCAGGATGCCATGGGATGAGGCGCTTCAGGCCGCGGCGGAGATCGGCTTCGATGGTGTCGAGCTGGACATCGGGGCCGGCTACCGGGAGACGCCGCTATGGAGCGATGGCGTCGGGGCCGTGCAGGGGATGGCGGAGCAGGCGGGGAGCAAAGTGCTGGCCTTCTGCGCGGGCGCATGTTGGCAGATCAGCCCGGCCTCGCCGGATGACGAGGTGCGTGCTGAGATCAGGACGCTGCTCACCGACTTGAGCGGCTTCGCGGCAGAGCTCGGCGCGGGCGCCATCCTCGTCCCCGTGACCCCGGGCGGAGAGGACGTGCCCTACGAGGACGAACAGCGGCGGTGGATCGAAGAGATGAAGCAGCTCGCCCCCGTGGCGGAATCGACCGGCGTGACCCTCGCCCTCGAGAACGTCGGCCGCGGGTGCGGGAAGTCCGCCGAGGAGCTCATCCACCTGGCCGACGGTGTTGGGTCACCGGGTGTGCAGGTGTACTACGACATCGGCAACGCGACGGCGTTCGAGAACGACCCCATCGAGGAGATCAAGCTGCTCGGGTCACGCATCGCGGTGGTGCACGTGAAGGATCGGGACGGCGATCTGCTGGGCGATGGCGTCGTCAAGATCCCCGAGTCCATCGAGGCCCTGAAGGGAATCGGCTACGACGGCGATCTCATCCTGGAGACGCCCGCCACGGACGATGCGCGGGCGGCGGCGGCGCACAATCTCCGGTATCTGCAGGCGCTCGTGTAGCCGCGGCAAGCGCCCAGGGAGGACGAGATGCGCACAAGTGCGTTGTCCTGTGCGTGTGCATTGGCACTCGTACTTGCAGCGGTTGCAGCATCCGGCGCGGGCGTCACGCGGACGCTGGAGGACTTCGAGGGCCCTCTCGTCGGCTGGCCGGCGGATGCCGCCCTGTCGGCCGACGCCGCCCAGGGGGCAAAGGCCCTGCGATGGCAGCTCGCGGACACGCCGGACCCACAGTTCTACTACTTCAACTTCGCCGACCGCGGCGTCGAGCTCATCGAGTGGGATCGGCTCGTGTTCGACTACCGGTTCGACGGCGACGGCTGCACCTGGTGGGGCGTGAAGATCACGGACCATCCCCTCGGCGACGGCATGCAGGCCACGTGGCTCACCGCCGACGCCGGCGCGATACGCCCGGGCTCCTGGCAGACGGTCGCCATCGATCTCCAGAACCCCCAGTGGCTCTGGGGCGAGCAGCCCAACAAGACCCTTCAGCAGATCGTCTTCCGCTCTCAAATACAGATGCGGGTCGGCAAGTCCGCGGCGGTGCTCCTCGACAACATCAGGCTGGAGCGCGACCCGGTGCGGATTGATACGGTCGAGCCCGGGGAGCCCGTGCGTGAGGGCGGGCGATTCGGGCTTGTCTACCGGGTGACGTTGACCAACACGACAGACTGGCCGGTGCGCGTCGAAGTCGGCGTGCGTGATGCCTCGCCGGCCCTTGCCGTGGACGTGTCCGCGGCGGAGCTTCCCCTGCCCGCCGGCTCGAGCCGCCCGGTCTCCGTTGCCCTGGCGGCGACCGTGGCGGGCGCAGACGCCGTGCCCGCGTTGAGTCGCCTTTCGACGCAGTTCTTCGCAAGGGTGCGCGACATGGACGAAGCGGAAAAGACCCGGACGCTGACGCTCGCCGTTCCCCTCGGCCGCATCGAGCATCCGTGTCTGCTCATCACGCGGGCGCAGGTGCCAGAGATCCTGGCCAAAACCAAGCGCTCGGACGAGGCCAAGGCCGTCTACGACGCCATCAAGAAGCGCGCGGACGCGTGGCTGGACAGGACGCCCGAGTTTCCCGCTCGCGGCGGCCAGTGGTGGCACTGGTACACGTGCAAGGAGTGCGGCGCGCGCCTGCAGACCGAGTCGGCCACAAAGCACGTCTGCCCGGATTGCGGGGAGGTCTACTCCGGGTGGCCGTACGATGACGTCGTACTGAACCGGCAGCACAGTGCCCTCTCCGGGGCGATTCGAGACCTGGGACTCATGTACGTGCTCACCGGGGAGACCGCCTACGCGGGCAAAGCCCGCGAGATTCTCCTCGGCTACGCGGAACGCTACCTCAAGTACCCGCTGCACAACACCCGGGGCAAGCCGTCCAAGGGCGGCGGGCACGTCGGCCCCCAGACTCTCGACGAATCCACGTGGCTCATCCCCGTGGTGCAGGGCTTCGACTGCATCCGCGATACGCTCAGCGACGCCGACCTGAAGCGCATCGCCGGGCAGATGCTCCTGCCCGCCGCGTGGCTCATCCACGACCACCAGTGGGGTATCCACAACATCTGCTGCTGGCACGACTCGGCATACGGGCTTGTGGGGTTGGCCCTCGAGAACCAGGAGCTCGCCGCCGACGCCATCGATGGCCCGAAGGGCTTCCGGGCGCAGATCGAGCAGGGCGTCACGGACGATGGCTTCTGGTACGAGAGCGCGTGGGGGTACCACTTCTACACGATGAGCGCGCTCCAGCCCCTGGCCATCGCCGCCAGGAACGTCGGCATCGATCTCTACACCGACCGCTACAAAGGGATGTACGATGCTCCGCTGGCCTTCATGGGCCCCGGCGGGGCGCTTCCGGCCTTCAACGACAGCCGGACGTCCAACGCCCTCGGCGGCGGATCGCGGTATGAGGTCGCCTACGCGCGCTGGGGCGACAGGCGGCATCTGCTGCCGATTCTCAGCGGCGGACGCGGCAGCCTGGAGACGCTGCTCTTCGGCGTGGAGCTTGAGGAGCAGGAGGAGTTCGAGCTCGGCTCGACCGTGTTCCCGGGCGCCGGGTACGTGATCCTGCGGAGCGGCCAGACGGGCGAGGAGGGCGCCGAGCGCCACGTGCCGGAGAACTACCTGGCGCTGGACTATGGACCCCACGGCGGCGGGCACGGGCACCCGGACAAGCTCGGCTTCGTCCTGTACGGCAACGGCGTGCTGCAGGGCGAGGACCCGGGCTCCATCGCGTACGGCAATCCGGCGCATCGCGGCTGGTTCAAACAGACCATCAGCCACAACACGGTGCTCGTCAACGGGAAGAGCCAGGCCGCCTGCACCGGGACCCTGCAGTTCGCCGCCTTCGACGGCGATGCCGGCCTGTGCAGTGCCCGCGCCGACGATGCCTACGGGGACGTAAGGCTCCGCCGGACGATGGCGCTCATTGGCGACCGCGTCATCGACGTCGTTCTGTGCGAGGCGCAGAAGGACGTGACCTTCGACTGGCTGTACCACAACCGCGGAGAGTTGGCGGCGTCGCTGGAGTTCGCCGACACACAGGAGCCGCCCACTGGCGACGGCTACGAGTGGGCCAGGCAGTGGCGGAGTGCAGAGGCGCGGGACGCCTGGGACGCCACCTGGCGGCAGAAGGGCGACGTGGGCATGCTCCTGGCGCAGGCGCCGACAGAGGGCGCGCGGCAGGTTCTCACGGCCATCGGGATGGGCAACCCCACGCGCGTCAAGGTGCCCTTCGTCGTGTCGCGCCAGACGGGCACGATGGCGCTGTACTGCACGGCCCTTGAGATCTGGGAGGGCGAGCCGCCCACGGAGCTTGCCGTGCGGGTGCTGCCCGTTGAGGGCGGCGCCGAGGACGAGAAGCCCGTGGCGGTCGAGGTGACCGGCGGCGGCGTTCGCGACGTGCTGCTCGTCAAACCGGGCGGCGGAGACATGACGGTAGGGGAGCTGCAGCTTCGCGGAAGCGGAGCACTGCTCCGCTACGAGCGGGACGTGTTGCGCAGGCTCCTCCTCGTTGACCACTCACAGCTCCGCATCGCGGGAGAGACGGTCAAATCGACCCCGTAGGGGGCGGACGAGCGTATGCGACAGTGCGTGACTGCCGCCGCGGCGACGCTCCTGACATGCGCCGTCTGCCCCGCGCAGCCGGCCGACGGCGGTGGGCCGTTCTTCGTCGATCTGACGCCGGTGGCCAATCGCGGCCTCGAGGACGACGGCGTCGCCGATAACGGCGTCGGCGGCTGGACCGACGAGGGCATCAACGACATGTTCGTGTACCCGAAGCTCACCTTCGGGGTGCACTCGTGGCGCGGCACGCCCTTCGAGCTGATCGATCCCGCCGCCAACGACGGCCGCGCCGCGGTCATGCTCCGCGGCTCCAAGCGGGGGACGCACTTCCCTCAGCAGGTCACTGCCTCCGTGCCCGGCGCGAAGGGGCAGTACGTCTTCGTTATGCACACCGCCGCCGCCCGCCCGGTGGCTCCCCCCGAGCACCTCGTCGCGACCTACACCCTCCGGTACGCGGACGGGACCACGGCCGACCTGCGGATCCGCCACGGCGTCGAGATCCAGCACTGGTACATCGGTCAGTGGTGGGACAACCGGGGGGCGGTCCGCTACCCGGTCTACATGGGCCGCAACAGCTACTCTGGTCGCTGGCGGCACTGGATCGGTGTCTGGGCGACTCGCTGGGAGCATCCCAATCCCCACAAGCCCATCACCTCGATCTGCTTCCGCTCGGCCGGTGCGGACGTGCCGATCATCTTCGCCGTGACCATCGCCAACACGGACTACGCCGCGCTGCGGGACGCGCCCGAGCACAAGATCGCCCGCCCCCCCGATGTCCCCGACGGCTTCTTCGACGCCAAGATCGACCTGGAGCGCGCCCGCATCTTCGACCTGATGCAGGAGGAGGGGCTGGTCCAGGGCCTGCGGGGCGTCGAGGTCATGCGGCCCGACCTGCTGGCCGTCACCATCGACTCCGCTCTGGGAGACATCGCCGTCGGCCCGGGCGAGGCAACCGCGTCGGCGTACCAGAAGCCCGAGAGCTTCGCTCTCGCCTGCGCCGACGACCCCAACTACGCTGACGCGAGGGCCCCCGCAGAGGTATGGCGGCAGACCTACAAGGTGGACACGCGCAGTATCGGTCCCTTCCCGGCGAACGAGATCTTCTGGCACACCTACTACCTGCGTCTCCCGCATCCGCTGTCGTCGGGCAATACCTACGCCCTCGCCGTGGCGGGACTCGATGCACGGTTCGTCGCCGGCACGCGGCTCACGTACGATGAGGCCGACACACGGATTGCGGCCATCAAGGTCAACCAGGTCGCCTACGCCGCGGCGGCCGAACGGCGATACGCCTACCTGGGCTGGTGGGCCGGTGATGGCGGCGCGGTGGACTTCGACGATTGTGAGCGGTTTCACGTGGTGCACGAGCTGACGGGCAGGCGCGTGCTCACCGGCGAGATAGTGCTCCGCTCCGAGGCTGATGAGCTCAGCGGCGAGACCGTCTACGAGATGGACCTCTCAGGGCTGAGCAAGCCCGGCCGATACCACATCGTCGTGCCGGGCCTGGGCCGCGGCTACAGCTTTGACCTTGGCGCGTCCGGCGCGCGCGCGCTGTACTACCACACGATGCGGGCCTTCATGCACCAGCGCTGCGGGTGCGACCTCACCGCGGCGGTCACCGACTTCCCGCGGGACGCCTGCCACGTGCAGGTCTACGAGAACGGGCATCTCGTCGGCGGCAAGTTCGCTCACCGCCCGGACGAGCCCGTCCGCCGGCTGTACGGCGGATACCACGATGCCGCCGACTTCGACATGTTCACGCGGCATCTGACCGCTACCGCACAGGCCCTTGCTGCGCTGGAGCTGTTCCCCCGGGCCTTCGGCGACAGGGACCTCGATCTGCCCGAGAGCGGCGACGGCGTGCCGGACATCCTCTCCGAGGCCGCCTGGGGCCTGAAGTTCTCCGCCGACAACCAGCGGCCCGACGGGGCCATCTTACACGGGCGCTGCAACGACTGCGACTCAGCGCGGCAGGTCCCCCAGGAGGACCACCTCCCCTACGGCGTCTTCGCCGCCAAGACCACGGCGTGCAATGACTTCGCCGCCGTGGCGGCCCAATACGCCCGGCTGCTGCGGCCCTTGGACGCGGCAAAGGCGGCCGCCATGCTGCAGCGGGCCGAGCGGGCCTACGCCTGGGCGCGAGCCAATCAGCCCGGCCCGGACGCAACGCTCGAGAGGTACTGGCAGCTCCGCTGGGCGTGGGCCGCCGCCGAGCTGTTCGAGACGACGGGCAAGAGGCAATACAACGAGGACTTCACCCGCCTCCACGCCGCCGAGGCCATCCGTGGCGACTGGAAGCTCGGCCCGCGCGTGGTCATCTACTACTGGCCCTACATCGTCACCCGCCGCGAGGGCGCCGACACGGCCATCCAGGCGGCCCTCCGCAAGGACCTGCTCGGCATCGCCGACGACATCGTCAAACAGACCGAGCTCCCGGCCTACCGCATGGGCCGGGGACAGCGCGGCGGCGGATGGGGCAATGCCGTGGGCGGCGGGCACTACGGGGACGTCTGCCTGCGTGCCTACCTCCTGACGAGGGAGCAGAAGTACCTCGATGTCGCCTCGCTCAACGCCGACTACCAGCTCGGCTGCAATCCCCTGAGCTCGTGCTTCATCACCGGCATGGGCGCGCGCTTCGTGCAGACGCCCAACATCAGCGACTCCCTCAAAGCCGGGCATGGTCGCACGGTCAAGGGCATCAGCCTCTACGGGCCCGGCGGCAAGAGCCCGCCCGGCCATCCCGCGGAGATCCCCGAGTGGCGACGCTTCGAGGACAATCCCACCACGCAC
>JASFTE010000082.1:0-11284 GCA_050114035.1 Armatimonadota bacterium
GGGCCGCTCAGCTCCTTGAGGCGCGTGAACTGCCTGCAGTCGTTCTCAAAGCAGGCCCGCGCGCCGTCGGGGAAGCCGCGCAGGTACTCGCAGAAGTTGGCCCGGCGCGAGCGGCCGGCGGCGTCCGTGACATACTCGTGGCCCTGCCCGTCGCCGGCCGGCTCGAGCAGCGCAGTGGCGGACCCAAGATCCTGGCTCAAGCCAAGCTCGATGAGCTGCAGCGCGCGCTTGTCTATGAGGTCGCTGAGCCGCAGCGGCCTCTCCGTGCCGTCGGAGGGCTCACGCTCGACCGTTGAGCGCTCCTGCTCCATGTTCCCTGGTCCTTCGATGTCATGCCCGGACGCCCGTTCGCGAGCCGCCGGACTATGACCTGCCGGTCCGCCGTCGGGGTGCCTACGGCTGTACCTGGTACACGTTCGCCTCACACGGCAGCCAGGTGTCCTGGAACTCCGTGCCCGGCCCGAGCGATTTCCCCGTCCGCAGGTTCCGGATGCTCTGCGCCGGGCCGCTGAGGCGCACGGTGATGGTCCGGGCCGGGCCGTCGATGACGGAGCGGTCGAGGCCGACGCCGTCGATGCTGCTGTTGCGCAGGGCGTTCCAGATCAGGCACAGATAGAACTGCCCATCCTTCTGCCAGATGAGGCGCTCCACGTTGGGGAGCTCCGTTTCGCCCTCGAACACGCGCACGCGGGGCTTGACCCCCGCCTGCCCCATCTGCGCCGTGAACGCCCGGCGGTAGCTATCGCCCCCGGGGCCGAACCGGGCCAAGAGGTAGGCGATAGGCGTCAGATTCCCGTACAGCGCCGTTCCCTGGCCCACCTCGTTCTGGACGATGGCGGCGGCGCCGCCCACCTGAGTGACGGGATTGCCGGTGGTCGCGCGCAGCCCCCGCTCGTACAGAACGAGCTCATCGAAGCGGAGCGCGCCGTCGTGATTGAGCCGCTCCTGCAGCGGCCGGTTGTACCGCTCGCCGTTGACCTCCGCGATGTGCTCGCCGTCGAGGACGCCTTTGCTGAAGTCATGCGCCACGCCGAACATGTCGTCCAGTGCGCCCTTGGGCCGCGCCTTGCCGTGCTCGTCGAACACGCCCACGAGGTAGTCGGCGATCACCGTCCCGCCGTTCTCGACGAATCGCCGGATGGTCGCCGCCTCCGCATCGGACATCGCCAGTACGCGCGGCAGGAGGAGCACCCCGTACTCGTCGTTGGCGAGCTGTCCGTCGGCGACGTCCCGGTGCGAAACGAACTCGTATTGGAGGCCGCAATCCTCCAGCAGCTTCACCCACGCCCAGCGGTTGATGATGTCGGTGGCGTTGTCGCTGTTGAGGCTGGAGGAGCGGTTCACCCACGTGCCGCCGTGCGGCTTGATGTCCATGAACCACGACACCTGGATGCTCGGCTGGGAGTAGTAGATGGCAATCCCATCGTGCACGAGCTCGGCGTTCACGAAAATCTGGCCCAGCGGGCCCTGCAGCTCCTCGTACGTGCCGGCCATCGCCCGGATCTCCGGCCGGGCCGTGCCGCCCTCGAACCAGGGCTTCCCGTTCCTGTCGGGCCAGCAGATCACGCCGCGATTCCCGTGGACGAGGTAGTACCACAGGAACCATTTGTCGCTGTTGGGATGGTAGGCGGAGAAGTGGGTCTGCACGTGCGGCTTGCTCTGGCCGAAGAAGGAGCGGACGATCTCATTGGAGCAGCCGATGTCGTAGGCTTCCATCCACTGCACGGCCTCGCAGAGCTTCGCGTAGTCGTAGCCGCCATAGGGGGAGGGCGCCTGGCCGCCGACGAAGCCCGCGGGGACGGAGGGGTCGAGGCTGTTGGCGTACTTCGTCAGATCGGCGAGCACGTCGGCGAAGGTGGTGTCCATGAAGCTGCGGTGGTCGGCCCAGCGGGCGAGGTTCCACTGATCGAAGGGAAGCTCATGCACGGAGCGCAGATCGTCCACGTGCAGCGGCTCGGCCTCGTCGAAGCTCGCCAGCCGCGTGTCCCACTCGGCGTTGAGCCTGTCAATGGTGCCGTACTGCCCCTTCAGCCACTCCCGGAAGGCCGCCAGGCAGGCGGCCGACCAGCAGAGGTCGGCCGGGTTGGTGAAGGACGTCACGGAGATCTCGTCGTCGAAGGCGTAGCCGACGACGGGCCCGGTCCTGGCGCGGGTCACGTTACCGCGGATGAGGTCCTTCATGGCCTGCATGACCTTGGGGTCGCGAAGGCACCGGGGCCGGACGGGGCGCTTGCGGTTGGCCTTGTATGCGTCCGAGAAGGTCTTCCACTCGTCCCGGCGCAGGTACAGGTAGCCTTTGCCGGCGGTGTGGTCCACGTAGTAGTTGTAGTCGTTCTGCCTGGCGAAGTTCAGAAGCGCGTCGGAGAAGCGGTTGTCCAGGTGGATGCCGCGCAGGTTGACGCTCTTGTACGCGGCCTTTGCCTCGGGGCCAGGTGGCGGAGTCTTGTACTGCCAGACGAGGATGACGAAGCGGCTCCACTTGTCGGCCCAGCCCTCTGCGCTCTGCCCGAGGGCCGCCCCGTTACGGGTGAGTGCGAGGAACGACGCGCACGCGACAGTGATGAGGCCGGCACGGTATGCACGAGTCACGGCGGCACCTCCCGCGGGTGGTCGCTGCAGTGCAGCCTCGGTGTTCTTCGGTGCGAGTGGGGCATGCTCCTGCGAGGGCCCGATGGTGATCCGGGGGCGGGGGAGGGGGAATCAGCGCGGCCCGTACTCAGAAACACAAGAGCCCATACCAGATGAGCCGGGCGGGGAAGCGGATGTGTCCAAGCGGCGAGGGAGGCTTTTGCAGCAAAATCACTGTATGCATTCCGCCGAATTGCAGCGCATAGCCAACGTGGGGCAGCCCATTCTGCGTGCCGTGGCAGTCCTCCCCCGCCACAGATTGGGGAGTTCGACGTGTCTCCTGTGGCCTCCTCCTATGCGGGAAAAAAAAGTCGAGTTTTTTTCCCGGCCCCGCCGGCGGGCGGTCACCGGTGCGCGGGTGGGGTCGGAACGAGGTGCATTCCGGCGCCTTACCCTCTTGTTTCGAGGCGTGCGTACTGGAGGCTGAGCTTCTTGATGCCGGCCTTCTTGAAGGCGACTGTCACGATGGCCTCGTCACCCGAGCCCTGCTCCGTGATCACGATGCCGTCCCCGAACTCCGCGTGACGCACCTTGGTGCCTGCCTTGTACGTGGGCGGGTCGGGAAGCACGGCGGCAACTGACGCCGCAACGGCGCCCGAGCGCGCGCGGCGGGGTGTGGCGTCCGCCAAGCTCCGGTCGCGCTGGCGGTTGAGTATCTTCACCAGGTCCAGCTTCGGCCCGCCGAAGGCCCCCTCGGCCACCTCGTCGGGCGCCGGCGCGGTCATCTTCAGCTCCGTGATCTCCGCCCGATGGTCCACGAACTCCGACGGCAGCTCGTTCAGGAAGCGTGACGCCGTCGTGTTCTGCGTCTGGCCGAAGATGGTGCGGCGGAATGCGTACGTGAGCAGGAGTCGCTGCTGGGCGCGCGTCATACCCACGTAGCAGAGGCGCCGCTCCTCCTCGAGCCCGCCGTCGTTCAGCGAGCGCTCGTGGGGGAACAGCCGCTCCTCCATGCCCGCCATGAAGACCGTGGGGAACTCGAGCCCCTTGGCGGCATGGAGCGTCATGAGCGCGACGGAGTTCCCCTCGTCTTCGAGGGCGTCGATGTCCGACAGCAGCGACACGTGCTCCAGGAAGCCGGCAAGGTCCGCGGTCTCCCGCTGCTTCTGGAAGCCCTGCGTCACGGTGATGAGCTCCTGCAGGTTCTCTCGCCGCGTGGCGGCCTCCGCGGTGCCCTGCGCCTGCAGGGCCAGCATGTATCCTGACTCGTCGAGCATGGCCCTGGTCAACTGCGTGATGTCGAGCCGCTCGGCGCGATCGCGGAGGCTCAGCATGCTGCTGGCGAAGGTGACGACTCGCTCGGGGCGCGGCAGCGCCTCGATCTCCGTCGCCCGGCAGACGGCCTCGAAGAGGCTGATGTTGTGCTCGGCGGCGAATTGATCGAGCACCGAGATGCTCTTGGCGCCGATGCCGCGCGCGGGTGTGTTGATGATGCGGCGCAGGCTGAGGCCATCGCTGGGGTTGTGGATCACCCGCAGGTAAGCGATGGCGTCCTTGATCTCTCGGCGATCGTAGAACCGGACCCCGCCGACGACCCGGTACGGGATTCCGAGCGTGAGGCAGGCCTCCTCCAGCACGCGCGACTGGGCGTTGGTGCGGTACAGGACGGCGAAGTCGGACCATCGGGGCTGCCGCTGGCCGGCGAGCTGCCGAATGGTGTTGGCGACGAAGGTGGACTCCTCTTGCTCGTCCACGGCCTGGTAGGAGATGATATTGTCTCCGGGCGGATTGCCCGTCCAGAGCCGCTTCTCCGCCCGGCCGGGGTTGTTCTTCACCACCGTCCAGGCGCAGTCCAGGATCTTCTGCGTCGAGCGGTAGTTCTGCTCCAGCGTCACCACGGTGGCGTCAGGATGGTCGTCCTCGAAGTCGAGGATGATCTGCACATTCGCCCCGCGCCAGCCGTAGATGCTCTGGTCGTCGTCGCCCACCACACAGATGTTGCCGTGCTCAGCGGCGATGGCGCCCACCAGCCGGTACTGGGCGTGGTTGATGTCCTGGTACTCGTCAACGAGCACGTACTGGAACCGCTGCTGGTAGTGCTCTCTGGCCTCATCCACGGTCTCGAGCAGCTCCACGGCGCGCATGATGAGGTCGTCGAAGTCCAGGGCGTTGTTGGCCGCCAGCCGCTCCTGATACAGGGCATAGGCACGGCCCACGACGCGGTCGTAGGAGCTCTTGGCGTGCCGCCGGAAGGCCTGCTCGGTGATGAGCTCGTTCTTGGCGTTGCTGATGGTGTCGTGGACCGCCGCGAGCTGGTATGCGTCTCCGACATCGAGCACCGAGAGGCATTCCTTGATGAGCGTGCGCTGGTCCGTGGTGTCGAAGATGGTGAAGTTCGGCTGGATGTCGATGTGCCGGCCGAACTGGCGCAGCATGCGGGCGGCCATGGCATGGAACGTGCCCGCCCACACGCGTCGCGCGCCGTCGCCCACGAGCGTCCCGATGCGCTCCTTCATCTCGTTGGCGGCTTTGTTGGTGAAGGTGACCGCCAGGATGCGCTCCGGGGCCACGCCCCGCTCGTGGATGAGGTGGGCGATGCGATAGGTAAGCACGCGCGTCTTGCCGCTGCCGGCGCCGGCGAAGACGAGCAGCGGGCCCTCGATGTGCTCCGCGGCCTGGCGCTGTTCGGGGTTCAGATCGTCCAGAACTGGCACTATTGCACTCCTCATGGTCCAGCGGCACAATCGCGGTCGCGCCGCCACATGGGGCGATTATAGCACAAACGCTTGCGGGGCGACAGAATGGGGCCTCACCGCGTGGCAACAGAGGCGCAGAACGCGTCACCGGGTGGCTGACTCGGGCTCCACATCAATGCCGAACAGGTCGCGCTTCCAGACCAGGTAGCCGACGATGGCGAACTGGAGCAGTATGCTGAAGATCATGGTCATGGCCATGATCGCGTGCGTGATGCCCTCCATCATGTCCATCATGTCCGGGGTCGGGGGGAATGGCTGATTCTGCATCGCGGCGCTGACGAGCGCATCCATGTGGGGGATTGAGAGGACCCCGGTGAGGGCCGAAGCCGCGCACTCGATGATGGCCAGCCACCAGCCCCAGCGCGTCATGAGCAACAGCCCGACGCCGACGGCGGCAGCCACCAGTCCCCACACGAGCCCCACGAGCCTCGCGGCGGCCCCGGTCGCCACGGTGCCGCAGAAGGGTACGGGCTGCCCAAGGACCGCCTGCATCAGGCTGCCAAGTGCGCCGAGGAACGTGAGTATGATGATGATGATCAGGATCACGGGCTTGCCGGGACGCGGTGGAGGGGTGGGCGGCGCGTATTGCTGTGGTGCATAGGGGTACTGTGGCTGGGCGTACTGCGGCTGAGGAGGCGGAGGAGGTGGGGCGGGCTGTTGGGCGGGCGGAGGCGGCACAGTTGGGCCCGGGGGGCCGGGCTGCAGCGGCCGTGGAGGCGTTGCTGCCGCCAGGCAACTGGGACAGATGGTCTGCCCCTCAGGTACCGCTGCGCCGCACTTCTCGCATGTCATCGCTTGGGTCCCCCGTCTGCACGCCTCACGAGCCGGCGGTCTTCCGCCCCACATCAATGCCGAAGAGGTCGCGCTTCCAGATCAGGTAGGCGACGATGGCGATCTGAAGGAGTGTGCCAAAAATGATGCCCCCCGTGGCGCACACCTTCGCCATGGCCATGCTCATCTCCATGATCTCGGGGGGCGCGTCGGGAGGCAGGGTCTGCGCCTGCATCAGTGTGTTCACCAGCTCGTCGATCTTCGGTATGCCCACCAGTGCACTGAGGACCGAGAACAGAGACTGCCCCATCGCCAGCCACCAGCCCCAGCGTGTCATGAGTATGAGGCCGAGCCCAACCGCCGCGGCGAGGAAGCCCCAGAACAGCGACAGCAGCCTTCCAGCGGCGCCGACCACCATGGTGCCGAAGAGCATGCTCGGCTGCCCCATGGCTGCCTGGATGAGGCAGAAGAATGCCCCAATGAAGAGGAGGATGGCGATGATGATGACGACCACGGGCTTGCCCGGGCGGGTTGGCTGGGCGGCGGGCGGCGCGTATTGCTGGGGCGCATAGGGGTACGGTGGCTGGGCGTACTGCGGCTGAGGCGGCGGAGGAGGTGGGGCGGGTCGTTGGGTGGGCGGAGGTGGCACAGCCGGCGCCGGCGGCGCGCCTTGCGCCGCCGGTTGGGCAACGGCCGCCTGGCAGTCGGGACAGATGGTCTGTCCGTCCGGAACCGCTGCGCCGCATTTCTCGCACGTCATGTCCGGGCACCCTTCAGTCTGCTCGGTTCGACCATTGCACGTGGCGCCTGGGAATCCTCCCTATGGCTGGCCGTCCTTTGCCGCGCTCACCAGCAGCAACTCGCGCCGTACCCACTCCGTGATTCCCGCGGCGCGCATCAGTTCCCGCGCGACATCCGGAGATACGCCCTGCCGGCGGGCGACCCGTTGGCTGAACTCCTGCTGATCGACGCGGTACCGGGAGCCGATGCGCTCTTTGCGCGTCACGCGGGAGCCGTTGGATTCCAGCAGCCTGCAGAGGCCGGGGAGGTGCTCGAGCCACACTCGCAGCGTGCCCGCGGCCGGCCGCAGGTGCTCCGGGCCGCCGAGATAGCCCATATGCTGATCGACGGGCGAGTACGCCGCAAGCACCAGGGTCGCGCCCGGCTTCAGCGTCCGCAGCACCTCAGACACGATGGGGCGCTTGTCGCCGTAGTCGTCCAGCACGAAGAGCAGAAAGCCAAGGTCGAAGGTGTCGGCCGCCAGCGGCAGGGCGGACAGATCGCCCATGGTGATGCGGTCCAGGCGCGCCGCCGCACGGGCCGCGAGGCTTGGCGCCCGCTCGACGCCGACGATGCGCCGCGTGCCGGCGTGCAGAGACAGTTGCCCGGTGCCGCAGCCAAAGTCCGCCGCCAGAGTCGTGTCCTGCGCGAGCAGCGGCTCGGCGATCTGCGCGGCACGCACCAGCGCGGGCTTCCGCCCCAGCCCAACGACCGTCCGATCCATTCGATCGGGATCGAACTCGCCCCAGAACTCCTGCACGGTGCCCGGCATGTCCTGGCTACCCTTCCCCTCATCACAGTGTGTGCCCTGCCGCCACGCACGCGCCCCTCTCCTCAGCCCTGCCAGAGGAGAATCGAGAGACAGACAGGAACACCTTCCTCCAACACGCAGTGCGCATTGATGGCCCGCCAAGGAGGTCACTTCCCCATGGACCAAATCAAGCTCGCATTCATCGGCTGCGGCTCCCACTCGTCGTCCTGCCTGCAGCCCAACATCGCGCACATCCCGCAGATCGACTTCGTCGCCACGTGCGACCTGGAGGAAGAGAAGGCGCGCTCGTGCGCGCGGCGGTTCGGCGCACTGCGAGCGTATACGGACTACGAGGAGATGCTCGGCAAGGAGGAGTTGGACGCGGTGGGCATCTGTGGGCCGGCGCAGATGCACACCGAGGTGGGTATCGGGTGCCTCGAGGCCGGACTGCACGTCTTCCTGGAGAAGCCGCACGCCGTGAGCGTCGAGGAGAGTGCGCGCGTGTGCGAGGCCGCCGAGCGCAGCGGCAAGCTCGGGATGGTGGCCACCATGTGGCGGCACGCGAAGGCGTACACGATAGCCAAGGACCTGATGGAGGGCGACGACTTCGGCGAGCCGATTCTGTTCGAGGGGTACTACCTCACCCCCGGCCCGCGGGGGCCGCTGTGGGATCAGGACTCGGCCAAGTGGTCACATCTGCTCGGCCAGACGGTTCACCCGGTGGACTGCATGCGCTTTCTCATGGGCGACGTGTCGCAGGTGTATGCGAAGTTCTGCGAGCGGCCCGAGGGCATCATCTCGTACGCGCCGCAGTTCGAGTTCGCGAGCGGCGCCGTGGGCACGCTGTGCGTCACGTCCGGCGCGGCGGCCATCGACATGCAGACGCTGGTGGTGGGCGACAAGGGGATGGCCATCGAGGTCAAGAACATGATCCACGTGCGGTGCGTCCGAAGCCCGGCGTGGGTGGGCGTGGGAGGGTACCGCGACTACCCGACGCACGAGTGGGACGCCGGATCGTACTACCTGGGGCACGCGCGGCATGGCTACATCGAGGAGCTGACGCACTTCGCCGATTCTGTCCTCAAGGGCGAGCAGCCGCGCGCGAGCCTCGCCGACGCGCACGAGGGGCTCCGCATCTGTAAGGCCATCCTGGACAGCGACGCCCGGGGCGCGCCGGTGTCGCTGTAGGACATCGTCATTGGCCGCCAATGAGGGACAGCAGCGCGCCGGAGCGCTGCCAGGGCGCGCCGATTCCCGCGCCGGTGGCGGCGTCGTAGCAGTTGTGCCATCCCTCGCCCGGCCCCGAGGCTCCGGCAACGAGCGCGGCACTCCGCCGGGCGAGGTGCGCGGCCTCCCGGTCGTAGCCGTGCCGCTTCAGCCCCTCGTACACGATGTAGTTGCCGAGTGGCGAGACGGCTCCGCGCCAGGGAGCTGAAGCGTCGTAGGCCGCGTCCTCGGCAGATAGCGTGGGCAGCATCGGTCCCGCCCACGATTGCGGGTGGCCGAGCGCGTGCCGCACCATCTTCTCGGTGCGTGTCCTCGTCGGGATCCCGGCGATGAGTGGATAGAGTGACGCCAACGTGGGCCGCGCCTCCAGCCGCCCGTCCCAGTGCCGGCCGAAGTACACGCCCTTCTCGTCCTCCCACAAAGCGGCGTTGACGCGATCCCTCATCGCCTGGTAGTCGGCCCGAAGGGCCTCGGCTTCCCCCGGACGCTTCAGGATCTCCGCCATCCTCGCCAGGCACGAAGCGTCGAGGGCGCGGAAGCTGTTCAGATCGATGGCGTTCAGCGTCATCGTGCGCGTCGTCTCATCGAACCCGACCTCGTCCCACAGCGGGCTCTCGGGCATGCCCGACTCGCGCTTCGCATCCTCGAGACTGTCTCCGCCCCATTCGAGCAGGCCGTCGCCGTTGCCGTCCCGCCGCGGCGCACCGGTCCCGCTGTCCTCCACCCACCACCCGTACCAGCGCAGCAGTCGCGGGTAGGCGTACTCCAGGAGAGCCCTGTCACGGAAGCGCTCGTGCAGCGTCAGCACGCAGTACGACCCCAGCGGCGGCTGCGACCACTCCGAAGTCTCGCCATCCGGATCGACGAAGCCGGGGACGCAGCCGGTGACGAGCTGCGTCTCGCACAGCGTGTAGATGATGTCGTACGCGCGCGGCTTGCTGTGCGCGGCGGCGGCCAGCGCGCTGAGCCAGGCGTCGGGTCCGGACACGTTGCCGCCTGCAGGCTCCGATGCGAGGTACGTGCTCCCACTGCCGGGGCGGTACGTGAGCAGGCGGAACAGCTCGCCGCCCATGGGGCCCGGCGCCGGCCTCGCCTGCAGCGTCGCAAGGGTACGTTCCAGGGCCGTCTCTATCGCGTCCGGCGCCACCTGGAGGGCTCCGATGGGCTTGGCGCCCACCTGTGCCCTGATGGCCAGCCGCTCGCCGCCGCCGAGGCGGAAGCGCAGGTGCATTCCCTTGCCCGCATCAACCTCCTCCATGCTCGGCGTGCGCGAGTGCCGGTTGGCCTCCAGTCGGAAGTAGCCCACGGACGACGCGCCTGCGACCGTCCCGCTCCAGGCGACGAGGCCCCGGAGCGTGGGGCTCGGGCTGTAGTGCGCCGCGATGCCGAAGGGGTAGTATGGCTCGAGCACGACGTCGCACGGCGCGGACACATCGAGGATGGCGACGGCCCCCGAGTCGCCCTGCTTGCCCCAGCGGAGCCTCACGTCGGGCGGCGGCGATAGGGGCACGGCGCCGAGGCCCGTGATGGCGGATGCGCCGGGGAAGCGCCAGGTGGACGCGCCGTAGGAGCTATCCGGGGCGAATGGCCCGAGCGCGATCAGAGCCTTGCGCAACTCGGGGCCCGCGAGCCGGACGCCCGCGTACTCGATGGCGGGACGGACACCGAAGACGGCCTCGCCCTGCGCGAGGAACACGAGGGCCGAGCGGTCGGCGGGATCGAGGGCGCCGATGATGGGCTTGGACACGCTGGGCGCGGTCTTCCACGGCGCCTGGGCGAGGAGGTCTCCTGGCCGGGAAAGGACTGCCGCCAAGAGCGCCGCTGTGAGCCGCCAGTTGCGCATATCAGGGCGCTCCTCCGGTCTCTCGAGGATGGTAAAGCAGGACGTGGTCGCATGTTCTCCGGGGAGCACGGGCACCCCTCGTTGCGGCGGAGGTGGTCGGAGGCAAGAAACACAGGGGAGGGGCACCGCGCCCTCCCGCCTTTGGTGTGTCGTGGTCGTGGAGGTGAGTTGTGCTGTGCGGGATTGTGCTTGACAAGAATCGAGCGTGGTGTCCCTGAATCCTGGAAGATGCAACAGAAATGTAACAAATGAACATAACGTGTGCATTGCGTATCCTCCACCTACACAAGCTGCACAAGCAGCATAGTGGGGCTCTGTGGGGCTGTGCGGGGAATATGGGGGATGTAGGTTGTGCAGGTTAGGGTTCACAGGGCTCACCTGAGCCCTCGGCGGCAGGCAAGGCGCGTTGGCTGGCAGTGCATATAGAGACGTCAAAGAGCGTCGGAGGCCGGGAGGCATGGGCTCCCCGGGGGTGGTTGCGTACACGAGGGGCGAGCAGAGACAGTAAGAATACGAACGTTAGCAGGCAGACTTATTATAGCCGTTTTCGGGTGACGCATCTGTCGCACAGATTACATAAGAAGGGCG
>JASFTE010000083.1:0-11275 GCA_050114035.1 Armatimonadota bacterium
CGGGCACACGTACTGTGTGCGGATGATCGCCGAGCGGGTCGGGATCAGCCAGCCGTCGGCCTCCCAGCACCTGCGGGTACTGCGCACCGCGGGCCTGGTGCAGGGCGAGAAGAAGGGCTACTACGTTCACTACTCGGTGCAGCCGGAGGCTCTCGAGCAGTGCGCCGCGCTTGTGGTGGGCCTCGGTCCCGGCATCCGGAAGCCCTGGGGGAAGAAGGCGGCACGCTCTCCGACCGCACGACGACGCCGGGCCAAGTCATAGGCGTCGCCGGATCGGAGGACGACACCATGCCAAAGAAGGAAGGCAGTGAGAAGTGCCACAAGAACAAGGAGCCCGGCACGTGCACGCCGCAGGAGATCAAGGAGTGCCACGGCAGCACTAAGGGCCATCCCTGCGAGGGTGCCAAGAAGTAGCGACCCCAGGCCACGGTTACGCACTGCCCGGCGGTCGGCCCCGTCGCGACCGGCGGCGGGCGACGCGCGCCTTGTAGGCCTCACCGGCCACGGCGGCGGCGACGGCGGGGACGACGGCCTCGTTGAAGAGACTGGGCAGGATGTAGTCCTCGTGGAGCTGTGAGCGCTTCACGACCCCGGCGATGGCCTTTGCGGCCGCCAGCTTCATCCCGTCCGTGACGGCCCTCGCGCCCACGTGGAGCAGCCCCTGGAAGAAGCCCGGGAAGCACAGCGCGTTGTTGATCTGGTTGGGGTAGTCGGAGCGGCCCGTCGCCATGACGCGCGCGTGCGGGGCGGCCTTCTCCGGCATGATCTCGGGCACCGGATTGGCCATGGCGAAGACGATGGGGTCCCTGGCCATCTTCTTCACGCCCGAGGGGCGCACGATGTTGGGCCCCGAGAGGCCGATGAAGACGTCAGCACCCTCGAGCGCGGCGTGGAGGCTGCCCTTCCGGCGCTCCGGGTTGGTGTGCTCCGCAATCCACTGTTTGGCCGGGTTCATGCCCTTGCGGCGACCCGCGAAGATGCTCCCCCGGCTGTCGCACATGATGAAGTCCCGCACGCCGGCGAGCTGCAGGAGCTTGACGCACGCCGTGGCGCTGGCGCCCGCGCCGCTGAAGACGACCCGCACGTCCCGAGCCCGCTTGCGGACGATCTTGAGCGCGTTCATGAGGGCGGCGAGCACGACCACGGCGGTGCCGTGCTGATCGTCGTGGAAGACTGGGACGTCGAGCCGTTCGGCGAGCTGCTGCTCCACCTCGAAGCAGGCCGGGGCGGCGATGTCCTCGAGGTTGATGCCGCCGAAGGCGGGGGCGATGCGCTCGACGGCCTCGACGATCTGGTCGGGCTCCTGGGTGTCGAGGCAGATGGGGAAGGCGTTGACGCCGGCGAAGTCCTTGAAGATCTGCGCCTTGCCCTCCATCACCGGCAGCGCCGCCAGGGGGCCGATGTTCCCGAGTCCGAGCACGGCGCTGCCGTCGGTGACGATGGCGACGCAGTTGCCCTTGATGGTGAGCGTGAAGGCGTTGCGCGGGTCGTGGTGTATCGCGCTGCAGATGCGCGCCACGCCGGGCGTGTAGGCCATGGACAGATCGTCCCGCGTCTTGAGTGGCGCGCGGCTGCTGACCTCGACCTTGCCGCCCAGGTGCAGCAGGAAGGTGCGGTCCGAGACGTTGACGACCTCGAGGCCCCGGATGCCGCCCAGCGCCGCCACAATCCGGTCTCCGTGCTCGGCGTTGGCGGCGTTGATGGTGTAGTCGCGCACGATGGTGTCGCGGCTGGCCTGCACGATGTCGATGGCGCCCACGTCGCCGCCGGCCTTGCCGATGGCGGAAGCCACCCGGCCGAGCATGCCGGGGCGGTTGCGATACTGACACCGGACGGTGATGCTGTAGCTGGCGCTTGGGGTCGTACGCATGGTTCGTGCCTCCATGTGCCCGATGATGGTGACAGGACTCGTGAACCGTCCGTGAGGCTCTCAGGGGGAGGGCGCGGTGACCCTCCCCTACTACAACGGCCGGAGGGCGCGGTCAGTGTCCGCAGAATTCACCACGATGCGCAGCGGCCGCCCGGGGTGGAGCAGAGCGAGATACTCGAGTTCGTCGGGTCCCCGCTTGACGGGCGGCCTTTGCTCGCCGTCAACTGTCACGACGGGCTCAGCCACGGCGGCCGGGCGGGGGAACACGACCCATGGCGATGCGGCCCTGGGGGACGTGAGCGTAATCCGGAGCTCGTCGGGCTCGTAGTGGGCGGTGACGAGTATGCCGCCGCGGGCCCGGAGGCGTTCGAAACCGACGGGCCCGTCGCGCCAGGACTCGGGCAGGGCGGGCAGCACGCGGATGGCGCCCCGCTCGTAGGACTGGAGCAGCATCTCGTTGACGGCGCTCACCAGGGCGCCGCAGGTGGTGAGGAAGTACGTCCAGCGGTTGCCGTGGCCCTCGGCAAAGCACGTGTCGTCCACGATAGCGCCCTCGGCCTCGAGCAGCTCCTCGAGCAGCCGCAGCGCCTCGCTCCCGCGACCCATGCGGGCGGCGGCGGCGGCAAGCCACGGGCGGTTGAACGTGGGCGTGCGGTCGAGCTCGACGCGCGTGAGCACGTTCTCGTACGTCGCCCGGGCGAGGGCGGACCGCGGGTCGAGCACCGGCCACCACCAGACGCCGACGAGGGGTGCGGGGTGCTTCATCTTCCTCTCCGGCGAATCAGCGGCGTGCACCACCACTACTTCCCTGCCCTTCCACTGGGCGCTCGGCACGTATATGCGACGGCGCACCTCCTCTGGCGCCGAGGCATCCTCGCCGGTCGAATCGCGGGCTGGCAGCCCGCGCCACACGGGCACGCGCAGCTCGCGGCACGCCTCGAGGCACCACTTCGTAGCCATCTGGGTGCTCACGCCGCCGCGGATCAGGCGCGCATTCTCGTCCAGGTCGGTGGACTCGGGGCTCATGCGGGCCTGCAGGCTCTGGTCCCACACCATGTGCTCGCAGAGGAAGCGCGTGGTCGCCTGGAGGATCTCGCGCGCGCGGGAGAGAGCTGCCTCGTTTTCCGGAGCGCCCCACAATGCCTGCATGTACGCCTGCAGGGCGACTTCGCCGTTCACGTGGTGCGCCTCGCTGAAGGGCCGGCCCGCGGCCTCCTTCCCCTTCGCATTCTGCTCCCAGCCGTAGCGCGCGCCCGGCAGGCCGTAGCCTTGCTCCGCATTGGCCCTCGCCGCGGGCAGGACGCGGTGGTACCACTCCGCGATCTGGGCAGCTTCTTCGATATGGTTGCTCGTCAGCAGAGCGTAGTGCATGTAGGTGAGGTCGTGGGCGAAGATGCGTCCGCCCCAGCGCAGGCGCAGCGGGCCCATGGGTCCGGGCGGCGAGTCGGCTCCCGCGGTCATGGCGGCGAGGTAGTAGAGGGAGCGCGTGTACCAGGTGGAGAGGTCTTCGTCCGGGAGCGTGACGGCGCTGGCGGCCCAGAAGTCCTCCCACCAGGCGGCGGTGCGCTGCTGGAGGGCATCGAATCCCTCGTCCTTCGCCTCCAGCGCCCTCTGCTGCGCCGCGGCGAGAGCGCCCGTGTCCGGTGGTGCGGTCGCCAGCACGACCGCCGTGAGTGTGCCCTCGGGCGCCTGCAGGGGGAAGATGCCGCCCTCGGCGGCCGGGCGAGAGAGGACGCACACGGCGACCGCCCGCGACGAGCCCGTGCGCACTACCATGGACGGAGCCGGCAAGCGATTGCCGGTGGATTCCGGGCGGCCCTCGCCCTCGAGCTCAATGCGGCGATGCAGCCCCCCGTATCGCCCCCGCACCCGGTCCTCCATGCGGCAGACCAGCAGGCCACGCGGCGTCACGAAGCTCGTCACGCGCGAGTGCACATCGCGCCTCCCCACACGGTCTGAGTACACGGTTGTGGCGATGCCCCGGCGGATCTCCAGGCGCTGCCCGAAATCCGTAATGTTCCGCTCGCGAGGAGGCCCGTCGGTGGGGCCCGAGGCCAGCTCGCCGCGGAGCGCGAAGTCCCCCACCCGCGACGTGCCGCTCCAGTGTTCGGCGGGGAAGATGCCCGGCTCCGGGGCGTTCGTCTCGACTATCTCCGAGTTCGTGCCGTCCGGGCCGATGAGCACGCCGAGTCCGCCGAGACCGAGATAGAGGTACTGATACCGCGGATTCTCCAGCGACTCCGCCGTCTTGACGAAGTCGGCCGCGTCGGAGGCCGGGGGCAGGCTGAATGGCGCCGGCGGTTGGCCAGCCCGGCGGCAGCCGGCGGCGCCCACGGACGCGATCAGCGCCAGGAGGACGAGAGCGGCCGAAGCGGTGTCCTGTGGTTGATGCCCGTGCGGCCTCACGGACTCAGGTTTCGCCGCGTTCGCGTCCTATTCCCTCTCAGCCTCGTGTGGGAGAGGCTTCGGCGCAAGCTTGGTCGAACTTACTGTGTGGCACAGGTTGCTCGTCAACCTGTGGCCGTCATCGCCGCGTTGCATAGGTAGCGAGCTACCCGTGCCACCCGGCACCGGGTATGGGACGAATTGAGCAGGAGGGGACACCCATGAGCAAGTTCACCCGCATCGGCCTCAGCCGCCACTTCAACACGCCGGGGAATCTACGGCAGCGGGGTAAGGGCAGACGCGTCCGCTGGCGCTCGAACGTGTCGGAGCGCTCCGCCCACATCCCGCGCGGCCGGCAGAGCTTCTGGGGCATTCCCTTCGTGCTGGGCCCCGACGACCTGCGCAAGAAGGGCATCATCGTGATCGCCGAGGGGCAGCCGGAGGTGGAGATCCCTCTGGGCAAGCAGGCCACGCACGTGTGCATCCTGCACTTCTGTGACACGCCGGAGCGGCCCCAGGACAACTCGGGCGGCGGCGAGCACTGCGCCGAGTACATGCTGCGCTATGCGCAGGGGGACGGGCCTCGCCGCCCGAGGCCGCGGGTGCAGGCCATCAGACGGCGCTTCGAGATCAACCGCACCGACGTGGGCTGGGGTGACCACGCCTTCGCCTCGGCCGAGGCGCACATGCCGCAGGTCCCGCCGCCGGACGCCGACATCCCGTGGGGCCGATCCCAGACGGGCGTCGTCACCGGCTCGCCCTTCAGCGTGTGGGTCTACGCGCTGCCGAATCCACGGTGGGAGGACGAGATCGAGTCCATCACGCTTCGGCCCGGACCAGGCGGCCCGGTGGCCGTCCTGGGCATTACCCTCTACATCGGCTCGGGGCATCCGCTCCGTCACGTGCCGCGAAGGGTGTACAAGCTCGTGCTCCCGGCCAGTGAGAGGACGACGACCGACGATCTCAAGGCCGAGATCGACATGGGCGTGATCACCCGGCTGTACGCGGTGCCCGGGCGCGTGGATGAGAGCTGGGTGAAGGCTGAAGACCGCGGCCTGGGAGCCGCGCCGAAGCCGGAGAAGCCGGGCCGGGAGTTCCTGATCGAGGCGAGCGGCGCGGAGGGCGCCTCGCTCACGGTGAAGGCGGGCAGGGCCGCGAAGCGGGAGATCTCCTTCGGCGAGGCATTCACCAAAGGCCGCGCCCGCAGCGAGGACAAGGCCGCGCGACTCGACTTCCTGCAGCCGCGCACCACGTGGGTGTACGTCGAGGTCGAGGACGGCTCGACGGGGAAGCCGACGCCGACGCGGGCGCACTTCCGCGGGCCGCACGGCGAGTATCTCCCGCCGTACGGCCACCACGCCGTCGTGAACGAGAACTGGTTCGAGGACTACGCCGGGGACCTGCAGCTCGGCGGGATGAGCTTCGCGTACGTCCCGGGGCGCTTCCAGATCGAGCTGCCCGTCGGGGACGTGTACGTGGAGCTGAGCAAGGGCTTCGAGTACCAGCCGCTGCGCAAGAAGCTCAACATCCGGCCGGGCCAGCGCGCGCTGAAGCTGCGCGTCAATCGCTGGGCCGATCTGCGCAGTCAGGGCTGGGTCACCGCCGACACGCACGTGCACTTCATCAGCCCGCAGACCGCCTGGCTGGAGGGTCAGGGGGAGGGGCTGAACCTCATCAATCTGCTCGCCTCGCAGTGGGGGCGGCTGTTCACCAACGTGGGCGACATCACGGGGGAGCTGTCCGGGTGCTCGGCCGACGACACGCTCGTGTGGGTGGGCACAGAGAACCGACACCACCTGCTGGGGCACATCTCGATGCTCGGCACGCACGGCGATCCCGTATTCCCCATGTGCACCGGCGGCCCGGGCGAGGCGTACATCGGCGACCCGGACGTGACGACGCTGACGGAGTGGGCCGAGACGTGCAAGGAGCGCGAGGGCGTGGTCATCCGGCCGCACTTCCCCACGCCGGTGTGCGAGGAGCCGGTGTACATCGCCCTCGGGCAGCTCGACGGGGCGGAGCTGCGCCGATTTGCCGACCCGGCCTCGGGCTCGCTCGACGAGTTCTGTTTCAACGAGTGGTATCGCTACCTGAACTGCGGCTTCCGCGTCGCCGCCGTCGGCGGAACGGACAAGATGAGCGCCGGCATGCCCGTGGGCGGCGCGCGGACATACGCGCAGCTCGACCCCGACGAGCCGTTCGACTTCGCCAACTGGGGCAAGGCGGTGCGCGCCGGGCGGACGTTCACCAGTTCGGGGCCAATCATGACGCTGAGCGTTGATGGGCACGGCATGGGCGACGAGATGCGGATGCCCGCGGGCGGCGGGAGCGTGGAGGTCCACGCCCGGGCCCAGTGCATTTGGCCGCTCCATAGGCTGGAGATCGTCGTCAACGGCCAGGTGGTGGCGAGCACCTCGAGCCGCCGGGGCCCGAAGACGCTGAAACTGGAGCGCAAGATCCGCATTGACGGCAGCAGTTGGGTGGCCGCGCGGTGCGGCAGCGAGATGCAGGTGCACCACTGCTGGCCCCTGCACCTTGGCGCCCACACGTCGCCGGTGTACATCGTCTGCGGCGGGCAGGAGATCTTCAGCCCCTCGGACGCCAGCTACATGCTCACGCTGATTGACGGCGGCATGACGTGGCTCGACACGCTCTCCGTGCGGTACGATGAGCGCCGCCACCGGCAGCTCAAGGCCGTCTTCCGCAGGGCACAGCGCGAGCTGCACCGGCGGATGCACGAGGCGGGGCATCCGCATTAGGTATGCCACCCCAGTGGTTAGCTGCCAGTGGCCAGTGGTCGGTGAGAGGCCGACGGCTCGTGTGGCGATCCATCGGTCGTCGCGAGGAGTGACGATGATGACGCGAGGAACGAACACGACTTCCCCTGGACTCATGGCCGGTCTCGTCGTCGCGCTGCTCGTGGTGTGGCGGGCTCCTGCTTTCGCAGTGGAGCGCGGGGCGGTGCTCATCTCCTTCGAGCACGAGCGTATTGGGCCCCAGGTGAGCTGCGACGGCAGCGTCCGCATCAGCTCCGGGGAGATCGAGTCGGTGCAGCCGGTGCTCTTCGAGCCCGCCGACGGCGTAGAGGGCGTGAGCTGGAAGTGCGCGACGCAGCCGGATGCGAAGCCTGCTACCGTCAAAGGGGCAGTGCGCACGTGCGCGCAGCCCAAGGGCGTGATCGTCCGGACGGCCGCGCCGAACACGGCCAGCCTGACCGTGGACTGCGCGCTGGGTGAGTTCGCCGTGGAGCTGTCCGCACTCCGCGAGGGGCGCTCCGTCGAGGAGCTCGACGGCCAGGTCACCGTCGCGCGAATCCCGTACGCCAGCCGTTTGAGCGACCCGGCCGGCGAGGACGACTACCCGACAGCGTGCGTCGGTGCGAGCGGGCGGCCGCATGTCGCCTGGCAGTCCTTCGACGGGGTCGGCGAGGGCATCTGGTGCGCCGTTGGCGAGGGCGAGGACCGGTCAGAGCCCCTCAAGGTCACACGATCCCGCGGCGATTACTACCGTCCCTGTCTCGTGGCCTCCGCCGGCGGCGTGTGGCTGATCTGGGCGGCCCAGGTGGATGGCAATTGGGATCTCTTCGCGCTGAAGAACCCAATCGTATCCAGTCAGTCGCCGCTCAGGCTGACGCGGTCCGAGGGTACCGACTTCAATCATCGCGCAGCGGTCACGCCCGATGGGACCATCTGGCTCTGCTGGCAGACGGCAGTCAATGGGCAGTACGATATCATGCTCGCGCCGCTCTCGGATGCCGGGCTTGGCAAGGCGGTGCGAGTGACGGATCACCCGGCGGATGACTGGGAGCCGTCCATCGCCGCCGGGCCGGGCGGCCGCCTCGCCATCGCGTGGGACACGTACCGCAACGGCAGCTTCGACGTGTACCTGCGGACGTACGAGTCCGGTCGGTTGTCTGAGCCCACGCCGATCGCCGCGTCCGGCGACTGCGAGGCCCACTCGGCCGTTGCCATCGCGCCCGACGGCGGCGTCTGGGTCGCGTGGGACAACGGGGGCTCCGAGTGGGGCAAGGCCAGGCGCAGGATCCATGCGCTGCGCTCTCTCGGGATGGGGTGCCTGAGGAACGGGCGGCTGCACCGACCGAAAGCACCCCCGCAGGCGGCCATGCCGAGCACGCTCCGGACCTTCTGCGAGCTGCCGCAGCTCGGGTTCGACGGAAGCGGCCGGCTGTGGCTCGTGTTCCGGCATCTGACGCCCGTCGTCACCGTGCGGCCGGCAACGAGTCGCAGTCCGCGGACTGCTCGCGGCATCTGGAACGCGTATGCCATGTCCTACGCCGACGGCGCGTGGGGCCGCCCGATGCTGCTCTCGGGCAGCAATGGCCGCAACGCCCAGACTGCGGACACGGCGCTCGGGCCCGACGGCCGGCTCCGGGTCACGTACATGGGCGACGCGCGGCAGCGCGTGCGGGCCGAGATGCCCGTGAATCGCAACGTCTTCGTCGCGGCCATCGGCAACGGCGCCGGCGGGCAGGTGGCGCTTCCGGTGGAGCCCGCCGAGCCGCCCGAGCCCGTCACTATCGCCGCCGACAAGCGCCTGCGCCGCACCATGACGGTGGCGGGCAAGACGTACACGCTCCTGTACGGCGACACGCACCGGCACACGGATCTGTCGCGCTGCGCCATGTGCTACGACGGCAGCGTGGAGGACACGTACCGCTACGCCATCGACGCCGCCGCCATCGACTTCCTGGCCATCTCCGATCACGACCAGGACCTGCAGATGCACCGGTTCGACAAGACGAAGCGGCCCGACCCGGTGCAGCGCTACATGTGGTGGCGGTCGCAGAAGCTGTGCGACCTGTTCCACCTGCCGAACGCGTTCCTCACCATGTACGGCTACGAGCACGGCGGGTCCATGAAGGCCCGCGGGGGCCACAAGAACGTCATCTACACCAAGCGCGCCAATCCCTGCATCGAGCTCGATGCGCCGGAGGATCTGTTCCGCGAGCTCGAGGACCTTGACGCCATCGCCATCCCGCACCAGCTCGCCGACGGCGGGTCGGCCACCGACTGGTCGAAGTTCAACGGCAAGTACGAGGTCGTCTCCGAGATCTTCCAGGCGCGCGGGTCGTACGAGTACCAGGACTGCCCCCGCGAGGCACGCGTGATCCGCGAGGGCCACTTCATCTGGGACGCGCTGGCCAGGGGCGTCAAGACGGGCATCATCGCCAGCTCCGACCACGGCACGGTGCACGGAGCCTACGCCGGGGTGTACGTGGAGGAGGTGTCCCGCGCTGGGATAATGCGCGCGCTGCGTGCGCGGCGCACCTTCGGCGCGACGGATACCATGGCGGTGCAGTTCAGCATCGGCGGCGATAGCGCGATGGGCGAGGAGATGACCGTCGCCGGCGTTCCACGCCTGCGCGTGAAGATGATCGGCACCGACGTGCTCGACCGGGTGGACGTGGTGAAGAGCAACGAGTTCGTCTACACGCACTCGCCGGGGGCGGCGGAGTTCGGATTCGAGTTCGAGGACACGGTGCTCCAGCCCGGGGCGAGCTGCTACTACTACGTCCGGGCGATCCAGACAAACAACGAGATCGCGTGGTCCTCGCCCATCTGGGTGACGCGCACAGGATAGCGCGAATCTTCCGCGACACCGACGCGAGGACGTCCCATGCAATCGGCCTGGCTCGCACCTCGCATCCTGGCGCTTGCCCTCGCGTCGGCTCCGACGCCGTCTGTCGAAGCCGACGCGGCCTTTGACCGCACCACCCAGCTCCCCATGACATACATCCGGGACTACGGCGACGACCATCTGGACAACCCGGAGTGGGTCGCCCGGGTTCGGGCCAACGCCCCGGAGTTGCTCGTGGTGGGCAAGGACCTCCCGATGCATCACAACTGGGGCCCGGTGCAGGGCGTCGGCGGGGAGAACCAGGCGTACGGGCAGGGCGAGCACATCCGCCGCATCTCCGCGAATGAGCTGGACGCGAAGATGGCCGCCATCCGCCGCATGGTGCAGGCGATGCGCGACTGCGGCGTGAGGCTCGTGATGCCCTACATCTGCAGCAAGACCATCGGCGGCGACCACGGGAAGCGCACGGGCTTCTGGGACTTGTACGACCACTGGGACGAGTACATCCGGTTCGGCATCGGGCCGCGCCCGGCGGACGACCCGGAGCAGTGGATGCGCCGCCGGCCCGATGGGAGCTTCTTCACCACATACCCCTTCGAAGCCCCCTACTACGCGCCCAACTTCCGCTACGCCGCGTGCGGGAACCAGCCTGGATGGCGCGGCTACCTGCAGCAGGTCGTGCGCCTGTGTGCCGAGTGCGGTTACGACGGCGTCTATCTGGACAACAACGGCCGCTTCATGTGCTACTGCGACCGGTGCCGGGAGGACTTCCGCGAGTATCTGCGGGGCAAGTACCGCCCGGCGGACCTGCGGCGGCTGTTCGGGTTCGAGCGGCCCGGCGATATCGCGCTGGGCGAAACGCCCGAGACGCTGCTGTGGCACGAGTCACGGCTCTTCTGGGCGGGCGAGAACATCGAGTTCCTGCGCAGCCTCAAGGAGTACGGCGAGCGGACGAGGCGGCCGTTTCACATGTTCGCCAACCTCGGGACGTGGAGCCACGGCTGGCCCGAGATCCAGACCGTCTCCCAGATCGCGACCTTCATCCAGTCCGAGGAGAACGGCGAGGACTACGGCGGGATCTCGGGCCTCGCGCGAGTGGATGTGGCCGGGGTCGTCACCTTCAAGCACTACAACTACCGCGCGCTGCAGTACAAGTACACGCAGGCGACCCGGAGCGGGCTCCGCGTCACCATGACCACGCGGCCGCGCATGTCGGGCTCCAAGCGCAGCCATCGCTGGCTCGACAACAGCCCGTACACCGTCGGGCTCAATCTGGCCGAGGCGGCCGCCTTCGGTGGCGGGGGCGCGTACAACACGAACATCGACCGGGACACCGCGCACCAGGTCGCCCGGTACCGCACGTTCCTCGCGGAGCACCGGGGCCTGTACGAGGGCTACGACATCCATGCGCCGGTGGGCGTG
>JASFTE010000084.1:0-11148 GCA_050114035.1 Armatimonadota bacterium
ATTGCGGAGCTCGCAGTCCCGCAAGGCGACCCTGTCGTTGTAGATCCTGATTCCATCGGAGCCGCAGAACCGCCAGTCAAACACGAGGCCCTCGACGGTGATGTCACGCTGCTCAATGCGGATCTTGTCGCCGGGCGTGACGATGGGGCCGCGGGATCGGGCCGCGCGGAGGGTCACGCCGGGCCGGGGGAAGGCGAGGAGCTCGGCATAGGTGCCGTCGCGGACGGTGACGGTGTCGCCGGGGCGCGCGGCTGCAAGGGCCTCGTTGATGGTCTTGAAGGGGGCCTGGGCCGAGCCGTCGCCGGTCTGAGGGACGGCGGCGTCAACGAGCCATTCGGTGCGTGGATCGGCCGGCACGGATGTGGTGGCAAGGAGCATGATGGTCGACAGGGCAATCCAGCGCATCGTGGTTGCCTCCGGGGAGACGGGTCCGCGCACCGGTTGCGAGCAACCGGTGCCACACGGTGGGTAGCCAGTTGGCCGGAGGGGCTGGAGATTCCTGCAGGCCGGAATGAGGGCGGCGACGAATCGGAGATGATGGTGATGGGCATGATAGCGGCCACGTTCTCCATTCTCGGACGGGACGAGGAGACTGGACATCTGGGGTCGGCGGCGGCGTCGCGGTATCCGGCGGTGGGGGCGGTGGTGCCGCACTTCGCCATCGGGGTGGGCGCGGTGAACACGCAGCACTCGCACCATCCGCCGCTGGCGTGGAAGGCGCTGGAGCTGCTGCGCGAGGGCGCGCCGCCGGAGGAGGCGCTCAAGCAGATTCTGGCGGGCGATGCGCGGCCGGAGTCGCGTCAGCTTCTGATCCTCGATGCGCAGGGGCAATGCGCGGCGCACACTGGCGACAGATGCGCGGCGGCGCACCATCACGTTGTGGCGGAGGACTGTGTGGCGGCCGGGAACACGCTGGCGGCGGAGGCCGTGATAGAGGCGATGGTGGAGGCATTCCTCGGATCGTCGGGGGAGCGGCTCGATGTGCGGCTGCTGCGGGCGCTGGAGGCCGGTGAGGAGGCAGGCGGCGACCGGCGTGGGAAGCAGGCCGCCGCCGTGCGCGTGATGCCGCCGTCGGAGGATGGGTGGAACGAGCGGGTGTGCCTCGACCTGCGAGTGGATGATCACGAGGAGCCGATAGCGGAGTTGCTTCGGCTGCGGAGGGTGAAGACGGGGGAGGAGATCAGGTAGCGGGTGCGGAGGGGGCCGATGGCGCAGTCGCCCGGGCGATCTGCTTGCCGGGGGAGGCGCAAATGGTTAGTATGGTGCTGTCATGGACGAGGTAAGGCCGACGCCGGAGCAGATCCGGCGATGGGTAGAGCAGGCCGAGTGGGACTTGGGCACCGCCCGGCACAACGTGGAGGGCGAGCGGTACGACGCGGCGGTTCTGTATTGCCAGCAGGCCGCTGAGAAGATGCTGAAGGCCGCGTATATGGCGGTGCACCACGAGGAGGCCGCGCGGACGCACAGCCTGCAGCGGCTGCTGCGTGATCTTGGCGGGCCGCCTCAGCTTATCGGCCTCGGCCGCGCTCTGACCAGCGACTACATCATCACTCGGTACCCAGGCGCCGGCGCCCAGATACCGGCGAAGGCGTACGGACGGGCGCAGGCCGAAGACCGGCTCCGGCGAGCCGAGGAGATCATCGCCTGGGCACAACAGCTCATTGAGGAGGCCGCCGGTGAGTGTGACGGCTGACCCAGTGGTGCAGCAGTTCATTGCAGAGGTATACCCGCGCCTGCGGGCCGAGTGCGGGGCGGAAGACGTGGTGTTGTATGGCTCCCGGGTGCGCGGCGATGGCGACGAGTGGAGCGACCTCGACGTTATTGTCGTGTCTGGAGCTTTCGGCGACACGCCGTTCGTGGATCGGCCTGAGGAGATCTACAGTCGTGTGGACTGCCCGGTCGAGGTGGAGCTGCTCTGCTATACCCGGCAGGAGTTCGATGAACGGCGGCGGGAGCCGGGGGTGGTGGCGACGGCGTGCCGGGAGGGGATCTGGCTGGACTCGGAAACTGATGGCTGATGGCGCGGGGCGTCACCAACCATCAGCCATGTCCTGGTGAACGCCCGCCGCTGCCGGGCGGAGTCACGAGCCGTACACCTCGTCGATCACCCCGCGGATGTAGACGATGTCGTGCTTGGTCTGCTCGATGAGCTCGGGGGTCGAGAGGCTCTTGAAGCTCGACTTGCCCTCGTACTCGCTGTGCAGGGACACCGGGCCGTCGTAGCCGATGGCCTTGAGGCAGCCGAAGACCTCGTGCCAGATGACCAGGCCCTCATTGATGGGATACATCACCCGGCGCCACGAGACGCTGCCGTCGTCGGCCACGTCGCGGGCCCAGCCCATGGACTTGGCGGCGCAGAGGTTGATCCAGGGGGAGAGGATGTCGATGCCGATCTGCCAGCCCTTGAAGCCGCCCTCGACGAACATGTGCCCCGGGTCGATGTAGGCGCCGATCTCGGCGCGGTCGAAGTCCCTGATGAGCATGTACGTGATGGGCGCCACCGCCGTCATGTAGCCGCCGGAGTGGCTGTGGAGGTTGGCCGAGACCTTGTACTTGCGCGCGAGCTCGGCGAGGCCGGCGAGCTTCTCTCTGGTATCGGCCATGACGTCCTGGAGGGTGCCGAACTCGGTGTAGCGGTGGTAGCCGAGCTTGAGGGCCGGGACGCCGCACTCGGCGGCCATGCGGAAGATGTTCTCCGTGTGGGGCTCGTCGGCGGAGATGATGCCGGTGGTGAGCTGGGGGACGCTGAGGCCCTTGGCCCGGAGGGTCTCGACGGCAGGCGGCAGGTCCTCGACGACGTTCTCGGGCAGGACGTGGCCCTTGTCGCGCACCGTGAGGTCAACGCCGTCGAAGCCGATCTCCTTCATGATGTCGCCGGTCTCGGAGACGTCGAACTCCTGCAGCATCTTTGAGAACATGATGAGCTCCATTGTGTGAGGCCCCCTGTTCGGGTGGAATCGGATGATCGCAGCAAAGGCGGGCGGGGCACGGGTGCCCGCCCTACAATGCTGGGGCGGATTCGGTGGCGCCGGTGGCGAGCATCATGATGCGCTCCTGGGTGGCCTGCTCGCGGGAGAGCTCGCCGGTGATGCGGCCCTCGCGCATCACCAGGATGCGGTCGCTCATTTTGAGGATCTCGGGCAGCTCGGAGGAGATCATGATGACGCCGGCGCCGTCGCGGGCCAGGCGGCGCATGATGTCGTGGATCTCGGCCTTGGAGCCGACGTCAATGCCGCGGGTGGGCTCGTCGAAGATGAGGATACTGCAGCGGTCGCGGTCGCCGGACTGGCCCACGGCGAAGAGCCACTTGGCCAGGACGACTTTCTGCTGGTTGCCGCCGCTGAGGTTGAGGGTGCGCTGGTTGATGCTCGGGGTGCGGATGTCGAGGTCGCGGACGAAGTCCCCGGCCGAGCCGTCCTCGGCGCCGCGGCGGATGAAGCCGGCGGTGGTGACGGCGCCGAGGTTGGCGAGGGTGACGTTCTCCTTGAGGGCCATCTCCAGCACGAGCCCCTGCAGCTTGCGGTCCTCGGTGACGAAGCCGATGCCGCGGCGGATGGCCTCGGCAGGCGAGGCCAGCGGGACCTCCTCGCCACTGAGGAAGATGCGCCCGGCATCGCGCCGGTCGGCGCCGAAGATAGCGCGCGCCAGCTCGGTGCGGCCGGCACCGACGAGGCCGGCCACGCCGAGGATCTCCCCGGCCCGGAGCTCGAGGCTCACATCGCGGAGCGCGCCCGCGCGCGAGAGGCCCTCCACCCGGAGTATCGTCTCGCCCACGGCCTCGGGCGTCTCGACGGGCGCGGTCTCGCGCAGCTCTCGCCCGACCATCATCCGCACGATGCCCTCGTGATCGACGTCCCCGACGTCCTCGGTGCCGATCCAGCGGCCGTCGCGCAGCACCGTGACGCGGTCGGCGATCTGGAAGATCTCCTCGAGCCGATGGGAGATGTAGACGATTGCGACGTCGTGCTCTTTGAGCGACTCGATCTGGGCAAAGAGCGAGTCGAGCTCGTGCTCGGTGAGGGTGGCGGAGGGCTCGTCCATCACGATGAGGCGGGCGTCCACGGAGAGGGCGCGGGCGATCTCCACCATCTGCTGCTCGGCGACGCTGAGGTCGCTGACAACAGTGCGGGGCGAGATGTTGGCGTCGATTCGGGCGAGGGCTTCGGCAGCGCCGGCGCGCATGGTGCGCCAGTCGACGAAGCCGAGGGGGAGCTTGGGCTCACGGCCGAGGTAGATGTTCTCGGCGACGGAGAGGTACGGGACGAGATTGAACTCCTGGTAGATGACGCTGATGCCGGCGTCCATGGCGTCGTGGGGGGAGGCGATCTCGACGCGCTCGCCGGCCACGAGGATCTCGCCGGCGTCCCGGGGGACGGCGCCGGCGAGGACCTTCATGAGCGTGGACTTGCCCGCGCCATTCTCGCCCACGAGCGCGTGGACCTCCCCGACGCGCAGGTCGAAGCTCACGTCGTCGAGCGCCCGGACGCCCGGGTAGTCCTTTGTGATGTTGCGCATCTCGAGGACGAGCTGTGTGGCCATCGGGCAGTGCCACCTCAGTGGTCGGTGGTCAGTGGTTAGTGGTCAGTGAAGGAATCAGCTCTGCCGACAGGGGCGTCTTCGCCGGGTGCCCCCGCATGTTCCTTCTCCAGTCTGGCCGACTGGCGGGCGGCCGGGCTCTGAGGCCAGGCGGAGGCGAGGGCGGCGATGGCGTCGCGGCCGAGCTCGGCATTGCCTGCCCGGTCGCATGTCTCCAGCAAGGCAGTGCAGAGCGCGGTCGTCGGGGGGGCCTCCCTGGTCTGGTCGAGTAGGGCGTCCACGATGATCTGCGCGCGCCCGGGGTCGGCCGCCGCCAGCTCGGGCAGCAGCGCGACGGCCGGCGAATCGGGATCGAGGGCGACGGCCCGGGCAAGCTCCCAGACGGCCTCCTCGATCTCTCCCCGGCGTGTGAGAGCGGCGGCGAGCAGCTCGCGCAGAGGCGCGGAGCCGGCCGCGCGGAAGACGGCCCGGCCGTACAGGCGCATGGCCTCCTGCGTGTTGCCCGCCTGCTCCTCGGCCCGGGCCAACTCGGCGAGGAGGCGGGGATCGGGCCCCATCGTCTCCTGCAGGCGCCTGAGGACGCCGAGCACTTCGTCCCACTGCCCCTGGAGGGCGTAGAGGCGGGAGAGGCCCATGTCGGCGGCGGGGTGCTCGGGCCGTGCGGCGCGAGAGCGGAGGAACGCGGCAACGGCGGCCTCGGGCGTACCGTTCTCGTGGTGCAGCTCGGCGAGGGTCTCGTGGAGCTCGATGCTGTCCGGGTGGCTGCCCAGGAGGCGCTGGCACTCGACGATGGCATCGTCGAGGCGCTTGCCCTGCCGGTACAGGTCCATGAGCTGCAGGGAGGCGCTCTCGCCCGCGCTCAGGGACAGTCGCCGCTGGAGGTCCGCGGGGCCCGTGCGGAGCCGTTCGTCGGCCAGGACGGCCAGCGCCCGCGCGATGCGCTCGTCGAGCTGAGCGTCGCCCTCCGCCAGAATGGCCTTCCGGGTCGCCCGTGCGTCGCGGCTGCGTTTCGTGCGCTCATACAGAGCCGTCAACGTCCGGAGGATCGCTGGGACGCTCGGCGCGCGCTTGCGAAGGGCCTGCAGGTGCTCGATGGCAGCCTGTGTACCGAGCCGTCGCTCGACGAGGCGGGCGAAGGTGGCGACGACATCGGCGCCGCCGTCGCGCCGCTTCACTCGCTGAGCGACGAACTCCATGGCCGGCCCAAGCGCACCGTCTTCGAGGTACAGGGCGAGCAGCTCCCCGGAGGCGCGCGGTGAGTCGGGGGCCACCGCAAGCAGTTGCCGGTACGCCTCGATGGCCTCCTCGCGCTCCCCGGCCCGCCGAAGCGTATGGGCGCGCTCGTAGAGAGCGAGGACGCTGTCGGGCCGTCTCTCGAGCACAGTGTCTATGAGCCCGAGCGCCTCCTCGTAGCGGCCGAGGGAGGTCCAGGCGGAGGCAAGCCCGAGGGCGGCCCCGGTGTGCTCAGCCTCAGTGTTGAGCGCCCTCCTGTACGCGTCGGCGGCGGCCTCGGGCTCGTGGTCCTTGACCAGCGCGTCCCCGAGGGCGACGAGGTGGTCGGCGGAACCGGGCTCGATGTCGCAGATCTGCCGCCGCCAGCGAACTGCCGCCGGGAGATCGCCAAGCTGCTCGAGCAGCTCGGCGAGCATGACGCGGGCGTCGATGTTGCGCGGGGCGACGGCCGCGGTGTAGCGGCACTGGGCCAGTGCGCCCCGAACGTCGCCCTGCTGCAGCAGCAACTCGGCGAGGATGAGGCGGATCGATGCGGCCTGCGGCTGACTGGCAACGCCCCGCCACAGGGCGTCCTCAGCGCGCCGGGGCTTGCCGGCCTCGATGGCGACGGCGCCGAGGCGCGCGAGTGCGTCAAGGTCCCCCGGTTCCAGCTCGAGGCCTTTTTCGTAGTGGAGCAGGGCGAGACCGAGCTGGCCATCTTCTTCGAGCAGCTGGGCGAGGGCCAAGTGGAAGTCGGCGCGCGCGGGGTCGAGGGCGAGGGCCGTCTGATACAGGGAGGCGGCTTCGTCGATCTGGCCGGTGTTGACGAGACACGTGGCGAGCAGGGCCATGGTGCTGGCGTCGGTGGGTCTGGCGCGGACGAGCTCGCGCAGATGCCGCTCGGCGGAGAAGAAGTCGTCGCGGGAGAGGTGCAGCCCGGCAAGCGCCATGCGGGCCTCGAGGGCAGCCGGCTCCAGGGTCAGGAGCTGCTCGTAGCTCGATATGGCGTCGTCCGTGAGCCCCATCGCCACATACGAGGCGGCGAGGGCGTCGAGGAATACGGGCTCCGCCGGGTGGCGCATGGTGGCCTGTCTGAGGCTGCCGATGGCACGGGTGTGCAGGTCGTTGGCCTGATATAGGAGGGCCAACTCCAGCTCGGCGGCGAGATTGTCGGGCTCGGCGGCGATGACTTTCCCGTAGTGCAGGGCCGCTCGATCCACATCGTCCTGTGCGGCGTACAGGCGGGCGATCTCGAGGTCCGCTTCCGTGTTCTCCGGCGCGAGCCGGGCGGCGCGCTGCAGGGCCTCGAGGGCCTTGTCGGTCTGGCCAAGCTGCGCATAGCACCACCCGAGCTTGAAGTGCAGGTCGGCGTTCCCGGGCTCGAGGCGCGCGGCGGCGGCGAGCGATTGGCGGGCCTTGCGCGCATCGCCCAGGGCAAGGTAAGCGTCGCCGAGGCCCCGGCGCGCATCGACGTCATCGGGGTAGAGCCCGAGGAGGCGCTGGTACACCTGGGCTGCAGCGCTGTGCTTTCCCTGGGCCTGGTGGCAGAACCCGAGATTGAAGAGGGCGCCCTGATGCTCGGGCAGAATCTCGAGGCAGCGCTGGAACTCCGGGATGGCGCGTTCGTGCTGGTCTCGATTGGCGAGCTCCACACCGCGGTCGAAGTAGGCCTTGGCGCGGGCTTCGTCCGAGGGCTGCTGGGCGGCGCATGGGAGCAGAGAGAGCAGGAGCGCCGCGGCGCACGCCACAGGGAGGCGCGCCACGGGTGCGCGCCCTGCAGAGCGCCCTCGGACTGCCCGTGGATTGCGCATGAGAGATGGGCGGCTGTCCCTATTCCCCGCGGCCATAGACGGTCTCCGGGTCGAACACCCTCTCTCCGACAACGGCGAATGAGCCGTCGTCCTGAAGCTGGAGCGAGAAGCAACTGCGGTAGCCCTCGTGACACGCCGCGCCGCCCACCTGCTCGACGCGGACGATGAGCGTGTCGCGATCGCAGATGTCGGTGTATATGCTCTTGACGCGCTGGACGTTGCCGGATGTTCCGCCCTTTTCCCAGTACTGCTGCCGCGAGCGGCTCCAGAAGTGCGTGAGGCCGGTGGCGATGGTCTCCTCGAGCGATTGCCGGTTCATGTAGGCGACCATGAGCACCTCGAGGGTCTCGTGGTCCTGGACGACGGCCGGGATGAGGCCATTGCCGTCGAACGTGAGGTCATCGAGGGTGAGGGGTTGTTGGGTCTCATTTGTCATGGGGTGTGTCTCCGAAGCCGAGGTCACAGGCGCATCGGGATGCCGTGCTCGGCGAGGCCGCGCTTGACGTCGGCGATGGTGTACTGCTGGAAGTGGAAGATGCTGGCGGCGAGCACGGCGTCCGCTTTCCCGTCGACGAGAACATCGCGCATGTGGTCAATGGCGCCGGCGCCGCCGGAGGCGATGACCGGTATGCCGGCGCGCTCCGATATGCGGCGGGTGAGCTCGATGTCGTAGCCCGCCCGCGTGCCGTCGGCGTCCATGCTGGTGACGAGGAACTCGCCCGCGCCGCGCTGCTCCGCCTCCACGGCCCACTCGAGGGCATCCACGCCCGTGGATTCGTGGCCGCCATGCGTGTGCACCTCCCACCGCGGCTCCTCGCCCTCCTCGCGCCCGGCGACGCGTTTGGCGTCGATGGCGACGACGATGCACTGGCTGCCGAAGCGGTCGGAGGCCGCGTTGACCACGTCCGGGTTCAGGACGGCGGCGGTCATGATGCTGACCTTGTCGGCGCCGGCGGTGAGGATCTGGCGGACGTCCTCCACCGTGCGCACGCCGCCGCCGACGGTGAGGGGTATGAAGACCTGCTCGGCGGCGCGGCGGACGATGTCGATCATGATGTCGCGGCTGTCGAGTGAGGCGGTGATGTCGAGAAAGGCCAACTCGTCGGCGCCCTCGGCATCGTAGCGGGCCGCTTGCTCGACCGGGTCGCCGGCGTCCACGTGATCCACGTACCTGACGCCCTTGACGACGCGGCCGTCGTCAACGTCGAGGCATGGGATTATGCGTTTGGCAAGCATGGTAGAAGGCAGTGACCAGTGGTCAGTGCACGGCGGTCAGTTGACGGCATTGTGTTCGGTGTCGGCGATGCGGAGGCTCGTGCCGCCACGGGCGAAGACGGACCGGATCTCGCCCTCTGGCGTGCGGCGCACCGCCACCACCCGCATGTCGGTCTCTATATCGGCCACTTTCAGCCGCTCGGCAGGATCGACGCGGAAGGCGACGATGTCGCGGCCGGCCGGGCCCTCGAGCTGCACCGCAAAGCCACCGTCGCAGTCAAGCATAGTGATGCCCGGGACGTCTGTGTCCTTGCCCTCACGATACGGCACGAGGGCGGCGAGGAAGTGGGCCTGGGCGGCCTTCTCCGCCGTGCTCGCGGTGAAGTGCCACTGGTCGGCGGCGTTGTTGAGGGGCTGGACGTCGAACTGGTCGGTCTGGGTCATGCGGAGGGCCTGAGGCTGCAGCAGGCGCACGAACAGGCGGGCGGCGGCCTCGCTGATGGTTACGCTCTGGGCGGCCTCGTCCATGGTCATCTCGCTCTTGGCGTGCAGCCGCCACTCGTACGAGGAGTCCGTGGCGCTCCGCACGTCGTCGTAGATGAGGAAGTAGTCCGGGCGGGCGAAGAGCACGTAGCGGAGGAAGCGCTTGAGGCGCCCCTCGTAGGCGGCGGCCGCGTCGCCGACGGCGTATGCAAAGTGCTCGGTGTCGTCGAAGTCGGCGATGTGGCAGCCGGGGGCCATGCTGCGCTGCTTCTGCCCTTTGCCATCGACGGTTATGGAGCAATGGGCCTTCGTCTCGCGCGTCCAGCCGGAGTGGTGCGGGCTGCCGTAGCGCTGGTAGTAGCCGGAGCTGATGGCGAGCGGCTCGCCGAAGGCGTTCAGGATGAAGCCGTTCTGCGAGGCGTGGCTGTGGCTGTAGGAGCCGTAGGGGCTGCTCTTGAGCATGAAGTGGATGTTGTCTTTCGGGTCGGTGAGATCGCTGTGCATGGCGACCCAGCCGATGCTCGGGAAGTTGCGCGCCTGCGGCAGGTCGCTCGGGGGCCTGGCCTCGAGTGCGCTATCCAGCGCGATGAAGCTGGACGGGCCGGAGCCGGGGCCGCTGCCGATTGTGTCGGCGTACCAGCGGAAGTACGGATTCCGGTAGATGCTGGAAAGCTGGTAGAGCAGTTGCCCGTAGCTGCGGCCGACGGCGCCCTCGTGGCCGTCGCCGTAGGGCTTGACCTTGCTGAACGGCGGCGCACAGTAGAGGCCGAAGTAGCCGGTGTTCTCCAGGAACGGCTTGCGGTGGTACGGGACGTCGTAGTCCTGGAGCACCATGACGAATGGCGTCAGCATGCCGATGTAGGCGCGCCAGTAGCCCATGCCCTGCGCCCAGCCGCCGTCATCGGCGCCCCAGGCCGGATAGACGGTCCACATGAGTGTGAGGATGTAGTCGAGCCATTGCTTCGCCTCGGGGATCTCGTGGGCAAACACGATGCTGCCCTCGCCGAGGAAGCCGACCATGCGGCCCTGATGGCTCCCGTAGGTGCGGCTTTCGAAGGGCAGGCGGCGATGCAGCTCGCGGATCTGGCCGAGCCGGACACGGAAGATGTCGATGCACTCCCGGCGCTCTTCCTCGGTCAGCAGATCGGCGATCCAGTCGAAGGTCCGCGGGCCGCGCATGGCAATGTCCATGCCCGCCTCGTCGTTGTGGAACATGCTCGTGGGGCCCTCGGGGTCCCAGGACATGTAGTGCATGAGGCGCCGGCGGGCCTCGTCGCCGAAGCGCCGCTCGCCGGTGACGGCGTAGGCCAGAGCGCAGCGCTCCATGCCGCCGGTGAAGGGGCGCATGGTGCGGAAGGACTGCTGGTAGGCGATGCTGCGCTCCTGGCCGCCCTTTGGGAGCCACTCGGGCTCCCGGTACAGCTCCTTGCCGAGCTGGGATTCGGCGGCACGAGTGATGCTGCCGATGGTGCCCGCCCATGGCCCGTCGGGAGCGCCACGAACCCTCGCCAGGCGCTCCGGGGGGAGGTAGACGCGCGGGCGCTCGCGGGGGATGCGCTCGAGGACGTCGGCGATACGAGGTCGAGGGAAGGCACGGGCGTGCTCCGGAATCGTGAAGCTGCGCGTGCGACTGAAGGCGGCCTCGCCGTCGCCCACCGCGAAGCCGTAGCGCCAGTGCCACTCGCCGGGTTCGAGGGGATCGTGGGGAGCGTAGGCGCAGATGGGGACGTGGCGGACGGTGGTACTCTGAGCGGCCGGAAAGCCAGGGCTCTGCGAGTATTGGAGGACGTACTCCTGCACGTCCTCGACCGGCACCCAACTGAAGGCGGGCGGGGTGACCGTCGGCGCTGCGCCCTCGGCGGGTTGGTATGGGACCTGGTTGGAGGCGGGC
>JASFTE010000085.1:0-10995 GCA_050114035.1 Armatimonadota bacterium
TCGCTCGGCACAGATCCCGGCCCTTGTCGCCCAAGCCCTCTGCGTGGCGCAGTCGCCGCCGCCCGGCCCGGTGCATCTGGAGCTGCCGCACGACGTGCTCCAGGCCGAGGAGGATATCGTCGTCGCCCCGCCGATACCTCCCGCGGCTCCGGGCGCGCCGGCGACCGACATCGCCCGCGCCGCCGACATGCTCCGCGAGGCCGCGATGCCGCTCATTCTCGCCGGCGGCGGCCTCGTGAGCGCTGGCGCATGTGCCGAGCTCCGCGAGCTCGCCGAGCGCCTCGGCGCGCCCGTCGTCACCACCTGCATGGGCCAGGGAGCGCTGCCCGACGATCATCCCCTCGCCCTGGGAGTCTCCCAGGGACCTGCCGCCCGGGAGTACTTCGAGCTGGCCGACCTCGTGCTGGCCGTCGGCTGCCGCTTCCGCCAGGTCTCCACGCGCGGCTGGTCGCTGCCCATCGGCGCCCTCATCCACATAGACGCCGACCCGACGGCCTTCGGCGCGAGCTACACGCCCGACCTCGCCATCACCGCGGACGCCCGGAGGGCGCTTCGGGCCCTGCTGCGGCACATCCGACCGCACGACGGTGCAGACGATTGGCCCTGGGCCGAGCACCTTCCGGCACCGGCGCCCCCGGCTCCCGGGGGCGGTCGCGACGCGCTCCACGCGCACATCGCCGACGCGCTCCGCGTGGCGCTGCCCCTCGACGCCGTCCTGTGCCTCGATGTGTGCATTCTCTCCTACCGACTCATCCCGCGCTTCACCGTCAGGGCGCCGCGCTCCGTCCTGTACCCGGCCGCATACATCGCCATGGGCTACGGCCTCCCCGCCGCCATCGGCGCCAAGATGGCCCACCCGGACCGCGCGGTCGCCTGCGTCGCCGGCGACGGCGGCTTCCTCATGACCGGCGCGGAGCTGGCCACTGTCGCCGCCCACGACTTGGCCATCCCCATCATCGTCTTCAACGATTCCTGCCTGCAGAGCGTCCGGGGAACGCACGAGAGCCGCCACGACGGCCATTCGTTCGGGGTCGAGCTGCACAATCCCGACTTCGTCGCCTTCGCGGCCTCCTTCGGCATGCACGGCTGCCGCGTCACGGAGCCGGAGGATATCCAGCAGGCCGTCCGGCGAGCCGTCGATTGCGACGGCTCATTCCTCGTCGAGATAGTGCCGCCAATGCCTTCTCGCTGACGGCGGCGAGCCGCCACCAGTAGGGGGGAGGATCGCATGTCCAGCCCATCGTGCCTCGCCGCCGGAGCGCACAGCTCGTTGTTTGGCGTGGCCGTGGCTCTCGCGACGGCCGCCTTGAGCGTCGCGGCCTTCGGCGACGTACTGGATGACATCACTCGGTCGATCCGCGCGCAGCCGCGTCGGGCCTCCAGCGGCCTCTTCGATCCGGAGTCCAACCGCGACGCCCACCATGCGAAGCCGGGGCAGCGCTTCATTCTCGCCGAACTCGAAGGCCCCGGCGAGATCCGCCACATCTGGTTCACCATCGCCAGCCGCGACCGCCGCTACCCGCGCTCGCTCGTGCTGCGCATCTACTGGGACGGCTCCGACGTCCCGTCCGTCGAGGCCCCCATCGGCGACTTCTTCGCGGCCGGCAACGGCATGCGCGCTCCCGTCACCTCCGCACCGATCGAGGTGAGCTCCTACGGACGCGCCCTCAACTCGTACTGGCACATGCCCTTCAGGCGGCGCGCCCGCATCGAGGTGCACAACCAGGGCCCGGAGCAGATGACCGTGTACTTCCAGTGCGACTGGCTGAAGCTCAACTCCCTCCCGCGCGACACGCTCTACTTCCACGCCCGCTACCGGCAGGAGTACCCGGCCAAGCCCTTCTCGACGTACACCTTCTTCGACGGCAAGGGCCAGGGGCACTACGTGGGCACCGTGCTCTCCTCCCAGAACAACCTCGCCAGTTGGTTCGGCGAGGCGGACGATCGCTTCTACGTGGACGGCGAGGCGGTGCCCTCCATCATCGGCACCGGGCTCGAAGACTACTTCAACGACGCGTGGAATCTGCGGCTCTTCACCCACCAACGGCGAGGGGTCACCATCTGTGAGACCAAGGGCGAGGAGCGACGCATCACCGCCTACCGCTGGCACATCGAGGATCCCATCCCCTTCCGCAAGTCGCTGAAGGGGGAGATCGAGCGGCGGAGCTACATCGCCATCCGCGATCCGGAGACCGGGCGCTCCACGACCTACGACTTCAAGTACCGACCGGACTACTTCTCATCCGTGGCGTACTGGTACCAGAAGGGCATCGCCGAGCCGTTCTGCCAGCTCCCGCCGGTGGAGGAGCGCCTTCTGCCGGAGGTGTGGATCGAGGTGGCCAACATCATCGATCAGGTGAGGGCGGCCCCGGGCCTGCGCCCTCGCAACGCCTCCAACCGCACCTGCAACCTGAAGCGATTCTTCTATCTGCGCAACGACGAGGTCGGGGGCTGGGTCGAGTTCCCCGTCACCATCCCCGACGCGGGCCGTTACTCCGTCTCCGTCTTTCAGTCGCTGTTCGGCGAATTCGGCGTCTGGGAGGTGAGCCTGCGCGGCCCGGACTTCGACGAGGTCCTCGATCCGGCGCTGGACTTCTACGATTATCTCCAGAGCCGCTCCGAGAACTGGCCCGAGAACTTCCACCACGGCACGCTGGTGGAGACGAAGGTGGGCGTGCACTGGCTGGAGCCGGGGGATTACACCGTGCGCTTCGAGTGCGTCGGAGCCAACCCGCTCTCCCGGCACCCGGAGACCCACGAGTTCGGCCGCGGTCACTCGCTGGGCCTCGACGCCATACTCTTCCGGCGGCTCGTCATCGACGATCCCGCCGCGTGGATGGCAGACTATCTGGAGCAGGAAGAGGAGCTGTTCGCCGGCATGGAGCGCGAGGCGCGGGACACCGTGGCAGCGCTGGCCGACGCCGTCGAGCAGTGCCACGGAGACACCGGCAAGTACCCGCGCACGCTCGAAGCGCTGCTCGCCGGGGAGAGGACCCGGCTCCCGCGGGGCTTCAGCGACGGCATTCCGCTGGACCCGTGGGGCCAGCCGTACAGGTATCGCGTCCCCGGCGAGGTCAATCCGTGGAGCTTCGACGTCTGGGCCGTCCGCGGCAACAGCCGCCGACCGGAGGGCTGGATCGGCAACTGGCCGGAGCCGTACGTCATCGAGGGAGCAATCGAGGGCGAGACTCTGAAGATCGCTCAAGCAAGCGAGGATGTCTCGGCCATCTCCCAGAGTATCGGCTCCTACGGCGTCGCCCCAATCTCCGGCGAGGGGCTGCTCTTCATTCGCCTCCACCGCCCCGGCGACTGGGCCGAGATCCCGCTGCCAGAGCAGCTCCCAGCGGACCGCTACGAGGTGTTCCTCTTCGCCGTGACCTCCTGGGACTACGGCATCGTCCAATGGTCGCTGGCCGGCGAGCCAGTCGGGAAGCCCTTCGACGGGCACTCGCCGACCATCGGACGGCGGGCGCTCCCCCGGGCGATCATTGACCTTCCAGCCGGGCCACAGGTCCTGCGGGTGGAGGCGGTCGGCAAGAATGACCTCTCCGTGGGCTACTACGCGGGGCTCGATGCGCTCCTGATGCGCCGACTACGCTGAGACCGCGAGTGCAAGGACTGACAACTGGGAATTGGCGAGCGTCGTGGGAGGCCCGGCTCACACCTGAATCCGGTACCGCGCCGGCTGGGCGTCATCCGCGCCCGCTGGCACCGGCGCCTGCCGCTGAAGGGCGTCGCGAGCGGCGTTCGCGTCGGGGAAGCGCTCCTCCGGGGCCTTCGATAGCGCCTTGTCGAGGAACACCTGCACCGATGAGTGGGCGCTGATCCCGAGGGTCTCCAGCCTGGGGGGCGGCTCGCTGAGGTGTTTGAGCATCAATGCGACCGGATCGTCGGCCTGGAAGGGCGGATGTCCGGTCAGTAGGGCGAAGAGCAGGCCCCCGATGGCGTATACATCGGCCCGCTCGTCGAAGTCCTCCGCCCGACACTGCTCCGGCGCCGCGTACGTGACGTCTCCCAGCGCCTCGGCCGGCGTGCCTGAGGCGGCCTGGAGGGCGACCTCAGCGGACATGAGTGCCCTCTTGTCCTGCAGCCGGCATGCCCGGTCAAACCCCACCAGCCGCACCCCGCCCTCGGCATCGAACATCACGGCCGACGGCGACAGGTGCCGGTGGGCGACACCATGCTCGTGCAGGTGCCCCACTGCATCGCAGATCGCCGCCACGATGTCCGTGGCCTCCTGCTCCTCCACTGGCCCCCCGACCACCCGGTCGGCCAGGGAGTGGCTCAGCAACTCCATGCAGTACGCCCCCGCGTGCCCGTCCTCCTGCAGCCATGCATCCGAGACGGCGACTATGCCCTTGTGCGGCATGTTCGCCGCGATGTGCTGCAGCAGGTGCACCTCGTTCTGGAAGAGCCGCTGGGAGGCCCGACGTGCCTCCGCTGCCGCCCGCCCGTGGGCGCCGGAGTCCACGGCGCGGCTCATCACAAGCTCCTTGACCGCGCACGGCCGGTTGTCACGCTGCAGCACGGCCCGGTAGACCTTTGCCCCCCAGGCAAGGCTCGTGAGGCTCACGTTGTCGAAGTGCGCCCACCATTCGCCGTCCTCGCCCAAGGTGTGGGGCTTGCTCACCACGCGCAGAGTCACCGCCCGCGCCGCGTCGGTCAAGCCAGCCGCCTGCAGCAGCCCCGCCCGGAAGGCGTCGGCAGACCCGTGCCGCGCCTCCGGGGCCTTCTCCAACGCCCGCATGATGACGGCGTCAATGTCCGCGAAGAGCGACTCGTCCACCTCGCTCGGCACCGTGGGCTTCGAGGCCACATGCGACATCATGACGGCCAATGCGTTCGCGCCCTCGAACACGGGCTGACCCAGAAGCATGTGCGAGAGCAGAGCGCCCGTGGCGTAGATATCCGACGCCGGGCTCGCCGGCTGCTTCTGCACTATCTCCGGCGCCACACACTCCGGGGAGTGCACGTGCGGTGCCCGCTCCTCACCCACCGACTTGCCGGCAATCAGCGTCAGACCGGTCCCCAGCAGCTTCACCTGCCCATCGCTGCCCACCATGACGTTCTCGGGCGAGACGTCCCCGTGGACCAGACCGCGGCTGTGCAGGTGCGCGAGCGCCCGCAGCACCTCGCCCACGACCACTGCCGACTCCTTCAGGGACAGCTTCTCGCGCTCCTCCAGCAGCGCCCGCACCGTCTTCCCGGCCACCGCCTCCGTGGCAACGTAGTACTGCTCTGCCGATTCACCGTGTTCCACGACCCTCGGCAGCACATCGTGCTCCAGCCCCATCAGAACCGCGACATCGCGCGCGAACGCGTGCGGGAAGGCCACCATATCCGAGCAGTCCCGTTCGAACACGCACAGGGCATAGAGCTCCTCGCCCCGTCGTGCCGCGCAGATCTTGTACGCCGGCGACTCGCCGATCACGAACTGCAGCGCGAAATCGCCGCACACCGCCTGGTCGGCCACGGGCGAGAGTCGCTGTATGCGGTACTGAACGTCCGCGAAGCTGGGCTCCCGACGCGCCACCTCGCTGAAGATGCGCAGCGCCGCCGACACATCACCGTCCTGTTCCGAGCCCACCCCGGCCACGTACATCGTGCTGTCCACTTCGTCCGTCGAAGGCAGATGGAGCAGATGCCGATACGCCACATAGTACTGACCATTCGCAATACTCGCCGCCGCCAGCAGACGTGTGGTCTCCGGATCGTCCGGCGCGAGCTCCATCGCCCGAGCAAGGGTCCTCTGGGCATCCTCGCTGCGCCCGAATCTGTTGTAGAGCGCTCCCAAGTATCGCACCAGTTCGTGCCGGTCCGGCTGATGGAGCACCGCCAGCTCACACACCGGCACCGCATGCTCGTCCATGGCCTCCGTCGCCAGATACGCCTCGCACAGGAACGCCGCCGCCTGCTGCCGGCCGTGGGGATCCTCGATGCCCTGCTCGTACCACGCCTGACACGCCCGCGCCGCCTTCTCGTCCTGCCGCCCGCCGGAGATGGCAATCTGGGCGAAGCTGGCCGCCGCCTCCGGATCCTGCGGACAGTGGTCGTACCAGCGCTCGCACAGTTCCAGCGCCTGCCCGCCAGACGGATTGCTCCCGAGCTCCTCCTGCGCCAGTATCCTCAGCGCCCGCACGGCACCCGGGCGCCGCCCCAGCAGATACCTGTACAGACTCAGCGCCCGTGGGCTGCGGTGATCCACGACCAAGCACAGGTAGGCCACAGGGATGCGGACCACCTTGGACGCGGCGGCCAGGAGCGCTGGGGCGAAGAACACAATTACACAGGCCGCGGCTGCGATCCCCGCCTTCCAGTGCCGGTGCGCGCCGATGGTGAGCACTTCCAGTGACGGGCTGCGGACCTTCGCGCCGATGCGCCCGGCGGCTTTCACGGCCGCGATCTTCTCGCCGACGGTGCCCGCCGACGCAACGGCGGCCATCGCGTGCTCCTTCGCCTCCTCGCTGCTCCCCCTCGCGTGCAGCGCCTCGGCGAGTGCGAGCTGTGCCGAGACCGTGTCCGGATCGGCACCGACGGCCCGCTCGTACCACGAGATGGCATCCTCCTGCTTGCCCTCGGCCTCGAACAACCGCCCCAGCAGATACGCCGCGCGAGCGTTCTTCTCATCGGCCGCATGCACCCGCAGCAGCCCCAGCTTCGCATCATCCTGCTCCCCGAGCTCCATCCGCGCCTCGCTCAGCAAGACCAGCAGCGCCGGGTTGTCATGCTCCAGCTTGCGCGCCGCCTCCAGGTGCTCCTTCGTCTTCAGCGGCTTCCCGCTGCGCAGGTACGCCCGGGCCACTGCCAGCTCCGCGTCCAGCACGGCGCGGCGGTTCTGTGTGAGCTCCTCGGCCGGCGCCTTCGCGTGCTCCGCCGCCTCGAGTTTCCCCCGGTACACCGCGACGGACGCCTCCAGCAGTGTCGTCCCGATCCCGCGCAGCCCCGTCTTCCCCACGGCCACACCCAGACTGTGGCACACGCCGGCAGGCTGAAAGCCCGCCCGCACGGTCAGGACGCCAATCCACACGATGGCGGCTATGAGGATAATTGTCAGGATCGCTCGACCGCTGATCATGAGTTGCTCGTCCTCACCGGCGGTCCCGCATCTCGAACCAATCGTGTCCGCTGGCTACGGCTCCGACATCCGCACAATGACCTTCAAGCACCGCTGCTGCCTGTCGCAGAACGCCGCAAACCCGGACTCGATCTCGTCCAGGGGCGGCATATGCGTCACGATCCGCAGCGGGTCGGCCGCCGTCGTATCGCATAGCCGCATGTTGGCTGGAAAATCCGATAGGTGCATGTACCATGAGCCCATGACGGTGATATCGCGCCGGATCAGGTCGGTGGACGGACTCAACTCCAGCTTGCCACACTCGCCCACGAACACGGCGCTCCCCGCCGGCCGCAGGCACTCCATGCACTGGCGCTCGGCCTCCGGGCTCCCGCTGCATTCCATCGACTTATCGGCGCCGCCGCCGGTGATCTCCTGAATCTGCCGCACGGGCCCTCCGCTCTCTGCGTCGATCGCGTGGTCCGCACCCACGCTCCCCGCCGCCTCACGCCGGTACTGGATTGGGTCCACGGCGATCACTCGCGCCCCATACGCCTTCGCAGCCATCACCGCGTTCAGGCCGATCGGCCCGCACCCGAACACCGCCACCGTCTCTCCGGCCGACACCCCCACTCGGCGGGCCGCCTTCGCCGGCGTGCCGAAGCAATCCGACATCAGGCACGCCCGGTCAAACGACATGCTCTCCGGGACCCGGATGAAGTTCCGCTCCGGCCCCACAAGCAGCTCACCGAACCCCCCCGACACGCCCCCCTTGCGCTGGCCGCAGTATGTGAACTGCCCCCGAAGGCAGAACTCGCACTCCCCGCAGCCGATGACGTCGTACACCACCACCGCGTCGCCCTCCCGCACCCGCGTGACTCCCTCTCCCACCGCGGCCACGATCCCCGCCGCCTCGTGCCCGTGTATGCCGGGCTTCTCCCCCTCCGCAAGGTACAGCCGCTTATCGGAGCCGCAGATGCCCGACCGGATCACCCGCACCTGCACGTCATCCGGAGCCACAATGTCCGGCGCCGGTACGTCCCGAATCTCCACCTGCCGCTGCCCGACGAAGGCTGCCGCTCGCAGTTTCAACACCCTCCCGGTTTGCCCTATGGCGTCGTGCACGCGCGGCGGCCTCGGGGACGCAGCGCGTCCTCACCTCGCCGGCCGCCGCCTTGGACTACCTCAACGGGCTCAGATTCGCCTGGCTTGTCTTGATGTCCGCCTCGGCCGGCGGCTCCCCCTCCGCTTCAGGGGGAGAAAGCGGATCAATCGGCTCCACGCCCTCTCCTATCGCAGGCGCCTCCGTCACCGGCGCGGTGGCCGGCGTGCTTCCTGCTCCCGGCACCTCCGCCACTGTAAAGCGCAGCGGCGCCCCGAACAGCGCCATGGTCCCGTCGTACACCTGCGCCTCGTAGCTGCCCGCGTTGAGCCCCTCGTCCCGCGGCACTTCCACCCCAAAGTGCATCTTGTGGCTGCCCGGCTTGATGACGATGCTCGTGTCTTGCGCCTCCGTGTGGCCGCCCGGGTCCGTATAGGCTATCTCGCACCGCAGCGTCTTGTTCGTCGGCGCGTTCCGGTACTCGAACCAGCAGTAGGCCGCGCTGTCTGCCGTCGTGAACTGCTGCGTGGCTTGACCCGGCTGCCCCTGCGCGTTCACCGTCGCCACGACTTGCTGCTTCCGGATGTGGAACTGGCGCGCACCGCAGCCCGCAAGAGCCGCCGCCGCTGCGATGACCGCTGTCCACACTGCCAATGCGCGTGCTGTGCCTGCCTTCATGGCTGCTACATCCTTTGCCTGTGCGGCCGCTCGACCCCCCGTCGGGCGCGGCCATCACGGTGACGTGCGCCTCCGACGGCTCATCGCCCCGGAGGCACTCTGACCTGAGGGTTTATACCACACCGTTTGGCTTTTGTTAGCGTCCAACCGCCCCCATTGAGCCGTCTGAGGCCAATGAAGGTGCCCGGCACCCGTCGGCGAAGAAGCACTCCTGACACGGTGGCACGGGTAGCTCGCTGCCCGTGCACCTCACACCAACCCAGGCGGCACAATGGAACCCTCGGCTCCCGACGTCTCCCACGTCCAGGACTTCGGCAGGCGCATCATTGAGAACGTCGAGCACGTCATCGTCGGCAAGCGCGACGTCGTCCGGCTGGTCCTCGCCTCCCTGCTCTGCGAGGGCCATATCCTCCTCGAGGACGTCCCCGGCGTGGCAAAGACCATGCTCGCCCGCGCCTTCGCCCGATCCCTGGGCTGCAGCTTCGCCCGCATACAGTGCACGCCGGACCTGCTCCCCTCCGACATCACCGGTGCCTCCATCTTCAACCAGAAGACCAACGAGTTCGAGTTCCGGCCCGGCCCGGCTCTCTCACAGATCGTGCTCGCCGACGAGGTCAACCGCGCCACGCCACGCACCCAGTCCGCGCTCCTGGAGTGCATGGCCGAGCGCCAAATCACCGTGGACGGCCTCACACACCGCGTCCCGCGCCCCTCCATGGTCATCGCCACCCAGAATCCCGTCGAGCACGAGGGCACCTTCCCGCTCCCCGAGGCCCAGCTCGATCGCTTCCTGCTCCGCCTTTCTATCGGCTATCCCTCGCTCACGGATGAGGGCGCCATGCTCTCCCGACTCAGAGAGACGCACCCCATCGACTCTCTCAAGCAGACGGCCGACGCGGATGAGCTCCTCACCATGCAGGAGGCCATTCGCGGCGTCTACGTCCACGATGTCGTCCGCGACTACATCGTCCGCATCGTCCATATGACCCGGCGCTCGCCCGACGTCGCCCTCGGCGCCAGCCCGCGCGGCTCCCTGGCGCTGTACCGCACCTCCCAGGCCCTCGCGGCCGTCACCGGCCGTAACTACGTCCTGCCCGACGACATCAAAACCATGTGCACGGCCGTCCTCACCCATCGCATGATCCTCAATCCCGAGAGCCGCCTCCGCGGCCGCGACGTTGCCGACGTCACTATGGACTGCCTCAATTCCGTCCCGGCGCCCGTCGAGCAACCCCAATCACCAGAGTGACACAAGCCGTGCGCCGTGCCTTCGCCGTCAACCCAGAACGTTGATCCCGCAACGGAGACCGCCCAATGCCCACCAACCAACGCCCCAACGTCCTCTGGCTCATGACCGACCAGCACAACGCCGCCTGCATGGGTAACGAGGGCCGCAGCGTCCGCACGCCGACCCTCGACGCCCTCGCCGACCGCGGCGTCCGCTTCTCCCAGGCCTTCTGCAACAACCCCATCTGCGCTCCGTCCCGCATCAGCTTCATCACCGGTCAGTACCCCCACACCCACGGCCACATCGGCAACGACATCTTCGACTACCCCGAGGGCAACTCCAACACTATCTCCGCCCTTGCCCGCCGCCGCGGCTACCAGACCGCCATCATCGGCAAAGCCCACATGGTACGCCGCTGGGACGAGGAGGGCTTCGAGCACATCCGCTACTGCGACCTCTGTGACGCCGACCGCGACGATCCGCTCACGCACCACTACTTCAAGTACCTCTGCGACAACGACCTCGCCGAGCAATACGACCTGGGCACACTCCCGAGGGATCACCCAGGCGCGGGCAACCACTGGTTCGTCAGCGACATCCCGCACGAGCACTCGCTCGAGGTGTGGACCGGCAACGAGACGCTACAGTTCCTCCGGCACCGCGACCGCCGCCGGCCGTTCTTCGTGCAGATGACCTTCCAGCGCCCGCACGCGCCCCTCTCTCCCTCCCCCGAGCGCGCCGACATGTACCGTCCCGATGACATCGACATCCCCGCCAGCGCCCGCGACCTCTTCGAGCGCCGCTTCGCCACCAAGCCCGCCTTCCAGCGCGCCCACGCCGAGCGCCGCCGGGGCTATCCGTACGTGCCGGTGGACGAGGACGAGCTCCGCCGCCAGCTCTGCCACTACTACGCCCTCATCACCATCATCGACG
>JASFTE010000086.1:0-10982 GCA_050114035.1 Armatimonadota bacterium
GCGCTTCTTGAGGTTGCAGGCGGCTTCGAAGATGGCGCGGGCCTGCATGCGGCAGATGGCGGGCGAGGTCACGGCGAGCCGACAGCCGCGATGCCCGAGCATGGGGTTCATCTCGTGCAGGGCGCGGATACGGTCCTTGATATCGTCAACGGACTTGCCCGTGAGCTCGCAGAGCTCATCCATGTCGCTGTTCCACTCCTGCGCCTGGCCCTCTTCGGGCTGCTCGGGCGGCAGGAACTCGTGCAGGGGGGGATCCAGGAGCCGGATGATGACCGGAAGGCCGTCCATGGCCTCGAGAATGCCCTCGAAATCGGCGCGCTGGAACGGAACGAGCTCGTCCAGTGCCGCCTGCTGCTCATCGTCGGTCTCGGCCAGGATCATGCGCTGGAAGGCGCGAGTGCGGCCCTCGCCCTCCTCGTGGTCGAAGAACATGTGCTCCGTGCGGCACAACCCGATGCCCTGGGCGCCGAGCGCTCGCGCTCTGGCGGCGTCCTCCGGGGTGTCCGCGTTGGTGCGAACGCCGAGACGGCGCGCCGCGTCCACCCAGCTCATGAAGCGCTCGAAGTACCGGACCACGTCGCTCTTGTCAGCCTCGTCCTGCTCGCCCAGGAGGCCGCCGAGCACCTCGGAGTCGGCCGTGGGCACGTCGCCGAGCATGACCTCCCCCAGTGTGCCATCTATGGAGACGGAGTCGCCGGCCTTGACGATGTGGCCGTTGACCTCGAACTGCTCGTTCTCGTAGTCGATGTTGATGGCGCTGCATCCGCTGACGCAGGGTTTGCCCATCTGGCGGGCGACGACGGCCGCGTGGGAGGTCTTGCCGCCGATGGCGGTGAGTATGCCCTGAGCCACCTCCATGCCGCCCACGTCGTCCGGCTCGGTCTTGTGGCGCACGAGAATGACGCGCCCCTCGTCCGGCGCCTTGGGGCTCAGCACGGCCTCGCGGGCGTCCTCGGCGCTGAACACGACACGACCGGCGGCCGCCCCAGGCGAGGCGTCCACGCCCCTGGCGACGACGTCGGGCTTCCGCCTTGGGTCGAACTGCCTGTGCAGAAGCTGGTCAAGGCCCTGGGGCTCGACCTGCATGACGGCGTCCCGAGTCGTGATGAGCCCCTCGTCCACCATATCCACGGCGATCTTGAGAGCCGCGGTGCCGGTGCGCTTGCCGTTGCGCGTCTGCAGCATCCAGAGCGTGCCCTTTTCGATGGTGAACTCCAGGTCCTGCATGTCGCCATAGCGCAGCTCGAGCCACTCGCAGATGTCGGCAAGCTGCTTGTGCGCCTCGGGCAGTCGCTCGGCGAACTCCTCGATGGGCATGGGGGTGCGCTCGCCGCCAACGACGTCCTCGCCCTGGGCGTTCACCAGATAATCCGCGTACAGCTGCTTCTGCCCGGTGGCCGGATCGCGCGTGAAGGCCACGCCGGTGCCGGAGGTCTGTCCCATGTTCCCGAAGACCATCGTCTGGACGTTGACGGCCGTGCCCAGGTCGTGCGGGATTTTGTGGATCACGCGATACCGGTACGCCCGGTCGCCGTCCCAGGAGTCGAAGACGGCTGCGGTGGCCTCGTAGAGCTGGTCGTAGGGATCGGTTGGGAAGGGCTTGCCAGTTTCCTTCTCGATGAGCTCTAGCATCTCGTCGCAGACCTTCCGGAGCCCGGCGGGGCTGAGCTGCGGGTCGTGCTCGACGCCCTCGTGCTGCTTGGCGGAGTCGAGGATGTCGTCGAACTTCTCCCGCTCGATGCCCTGAACGACGGAACCAAACATGGTCAGGAGGCGCCGATAGGCGTCGAGCCCGAAGCGCTCGTCGCCGGTGCTGGCGATCACCGTCTTGAGGCTGTCCTCGTTCAAGCCGAGGTTGAGCACGGTGTCCATCATGCCCGGCATGGAGAACTTGGAGCCTGAGCGCACGGAGACGAGCAGGGGATTGTCCCCGCCGCCGAAGGTCTTGCCGGTCTGCTCCTCGAGGGCCGCCATGTGCTCCCTGATCGCGTCTTCCAGCCCGACCGGGAACTGCTGCCCGATGCGTATGTACTCCATGCACGCCTCGGTGGTGACGGTGAAGCCGGGCGGAACCGGCAGTCCTGCCACCGTCATCTCGGCGAGGTTTGCGCCCTTGCCGCCCAGTAGGTCCTTCATGAAGCGGCTGCCTTCGCTGAACTTGAGTACGTAATTCGTTGCCATTCCGTCTCCCCCTCAGAGGATGTGAACGAACTCGCGGCCGGTCGCCCGCTTCGGGGCCGCCGCGAGCGCTATGTTGTGCCCGGAGCGCGTGCCAGGCTTGTGAAGGCATCGCCCGGCGAGGCTCCCACTCTACTTCTCGTCGTCAACGGTCTGCGTCTTGAGCAGATGGACAACGTCAGCGCGCTGGGACTTCGGTACGGGCCCCCGCGGAATCTGGCGCACCTCGAAGGTCAGCACGCTGCGTCCAAGCTGTACCTTGAGCCGCTGTCCGGCTCTGACCTCCTTGCCCGCCTTCGCCCGGTGGCCGTCCAGCCGCACGTATCCGGCTCGACACAGCTCTTGGGCTCGAGTGCGGCGCTTCACAATGCCGGTGGCCTGCAGCAGCTTATCGAGACGCACGGTCGTCGCCGGGCCGGATGGGGTTTCATCGGCCGGCCTTGCCTTCCTCCCAGATAGCGTCCATTTCCTGCAGCGACATCTCCTGCAGGCTGCGGCCGGAACGCCGCGCGCTCTGCTCAATGCGCTCGAACCGCCGGCAGAACTTGTCGATGGCCCCCCGCAGCGCCTCCTCCGGGTCCAGCCCACAGAAGCGCGATACGTTTACCACGGCGAACAGCAGATCGCCGATCTCATCGGCCAGCCCCGCCTGCCCTCCATCAGCCCGCGCGGCACGCAGCTCGCCGAGCTCCTCCTCCACCTTGGCCAGCGGCCCCGTGGCGTCCTCCCAGTCAAAGCCCACGCGCGCGGCCCGCTTCTGCATCTCAGCGGCCCGCATCAGCGCAGGGAGCGTCCGTGGAACGCCGTCGAGCACGGATGTGCGGTCGCCGGCCTCGGGCTCCTCGGCCTTGAGCTGCTCCCAGTTCTGGAGCACCTCGTCGGAGTCCCGAACCGTCGTGTCCCCGAAGACGTGCGGATGGCGGTGGACCAGCTTGGCCACGATGCGGTCCGCCACCGCCTCCAGGTCGAAGTCCCCCCGCTCGGCTGCGAGCTGCGAATGGAAGACCACATGCAGCAATAGATCGCCAAGCTCGTTGGCGATCTTCGTGGGGTCGTCGCTGTCGATCGCCTCGAGGAGCTCGTACGTCTCCTCGAGCAGTTGCCGCTTGAGGCTCTTGTGCGTCTGCTCCCTGTCCCAGGGGCACCCGGCGGGGCCGCGCAGGCGCGCCATGGCGCGGACGAGCTTCTCGACTGCGGTCACGGGTTCATCCGGCTCGCTTCGTCGGCGGTTGGCTACTTGTCCTCATTGGGCTCGGGCTCATCCCCGGCGGGTGGCGCGGGCGGCCCCGGCTCGTCGCCGCCGGCCGGCCCTGGCTCTGGCCCCGCTCCAGCCCCGGCGGGGGGGGCCGACGGAGGCGGCTGTGGGGAGCCGCCGGGGGCCGGGAGATCCGGAGGCGGCAGGAACTCCGTCTCGAGCTGCTTGTACTTCGACCAGCGGACAACGACCCGGTGGTTGCCCGTGGCCAGCACATCTTGCAGGACATCGAACGAAGACTTGGCCCGTTCGAGGCGAATCGTCTCATACACACGCTCGCGCGTGTCGGGATCCTCGAGGCTGGCCGCCTGCGCGGGCGTCATGGCAAGCACCTTCGCAATGCGCCAGTCCCCGCCGGACTCGAAGGGCTCCGAGACCTCCCCCGCCGTGAGTCCCTGGATTGCCGCCTGCCACTCCTCAGGCAGCTGGGCCAGGGAAACGGCGGGCAGGCTGCCGCCCGCCGCGCTCGTACGGGCCTTGGAGCGCTCGCGGGCGAGCGCAGCGAAGCTGGCGTCCGGCTTGGCCAGCTCCTTGAGGATCTCGGCCGCCTGCTGCTTGCCATCCACGACGATCTCGCTGAGCCGATACTCGGCGGGCCGATCATAGCGATCGCGGTTGCTCGCGAAGTGCTCGCGGACGTCGTCGTCCGTCACCTGCACGTCCTGCGTGCGCAGCTGGTCGAGCATGAGGGCGAAGGCGCGCTCGTCCCGGAACTGCTCCGGCGTCTGGCCTCTGCTGCGCAGGAAGTTGACGAACTCGGTTGGGGATGGGAACTGCTTCTCCAACTTGCTGATCTCATCGTCCACTTGCCTGGGCGTTACCCGGATACCGCGCTGCTCGGCCTCTCGTGTCAGGATGTCTCGGGCGATCATGTCGCGGAGCGTCTCGCCGCCCGCCACAGTCTCGAGGCGCTGGTGGAACTCATCCTCCGTGATCTTGCGGCCGTTGACCACCGCCACGGCACCCTTCCCACAACCAGTCAGCAAGGCGAGCATGAGCACTGCGGCCGACGCGCCGAGCACCAGAACAATGAACCGCCGCACAGCAGCCATCTCCTTCAGACCGACCGGGCGTCGCTGGAGGCAGTCGCGTTCGCCCGGCGGCGCATTATAGCATGGATGCATTCGCCACTGCCAGAGCATCCCGTCGCGGCGTCGCGGTGCGAGAGCCATTCGTCAGGGCTCGCGACGAAAGCGCCCGCCGCCTGCCCCGGCTCGGCGTTCACAGAAGAGAACGGCGCGGCGGCGGAGGTAGTTCCCGTGTTCCACGCGGTCGCACAGTTTTCTGGCCTCACAAAGCACGCGGCCCCGCGCAGGTGGCGGGGCCGGCAATCACTCTCTACGCAACGCGGCTCGGCAGGCGCGGGGCTAGCGACGGAAGGCAGTGATGGCATCGGCCCTGGTTGCGTGGCACCGGATCGTGTGGTGTGCACCGAGGGCTTCTATGGTGCGCCAGATGTCGCCGGTGGCGCCAGCGATCTTGAGATCGCCGTTGCGCGCCCGGAGCTGTTCCACCGCCCGCAAGCACTCACGGACTGCTGTGCCGTGCATCGAACTCAGGCCATCAACCTCCACGACGACGCGCGATCGCCCCCGGCGCGTCGCGCGGCGCAGTGCATCGGAGAACTCGCCAACGCGCTCTCGGGACAGCCCTCCCTCGATCTGGATGAGCGTCACGGAGGCGTCCTTGGCAGCCTGCCGAACGGTAATGTCGAAGTCGTGCTCCGACAGCGAGGCGCTGCATTGCAGTGGGCCTTCAGCGACGATCTCGCTGCCCCGCACGGTGGCCGGCCCAACGAACGGCCCATGGGCGGCATCGCGCAGGACGAGTATGCCGGACAGAGCGTCTGACTGCGTCTGCCCGTCAGGGGGGGACGAATGGAAATCGTCCACGCGGCCGCGCCAGTCGATGGCCGCGAGGCAGTCCGCTGGCAACGCCGCGTACACGGTACAGGCAAACCTGGCCAGCACGTCGCCGTCGGCGCTTGACCGGAGGAGCGCACACGGGTCCCTGAGGCGCACGTCGCCGTTGAGGGCATCATCGGATGGCACCGGCTCAGGGGTGGGGGCAGCCTGGGCCGTCTCTGCCGCCGCCGGGGATGGCTGCGGGCCGGCGTCGGGAGCCTTCTCCCAAGAGAAGAGCTGATCGCCTTGCACCGCGAGCCTGTCTATGAGCGCCGAGACCTCTTTGTAGTGCAGGGGCTTGTGCAGGAACTTGCGGGCGCCGTGCAGGAGGCAAGTCTGCTGCAGCTCGGCATCGTGCACGCCGCTCATCATAACGTAGGCAGTGCTCGGGGAAACGGTGCGGAGCATCCGGAGGGTCTCGAGCCCGTCGTGCTCGGGCATGTGGACATCGATGAACGCCACGTCGAAACGCCGCGCTTCGGCCTCATGCACGGCCAAGGTGGCCTCCTCGGCGATCACCACCTCGTGCCCGGTTTCGCGCAGCATGTCCCTGAGCACAGCGCGCACGTCCTCGTCGTCGTCGATTACGAGAATGCTCGCGCTCGCCATAGCCGTGTATCCCCTTTGGTACCGCGCGCCCATACTGGCCGCTGCCGGGATGCTCCCCAGCGATTGACACGAGGGCATTGCGGCCAGGTAACGTTGGTGCGAGCCTGCGACGTCGTGCCTCAGGGATGGCTCCGGGCTGAGGCGCCGTGCCGCTGACGCTCGGCGCCGGCGTCCAGCGGCATCCCGGGGGCCTGGCCCCCGAAGTACTCGGCCGTCTGCACGATGGTCGCAAGCTCGAACGGCTTCCGCAGGCATCCGCGGGCTCCGAGCCGCGTGGCATCGGAGAGGATGTTGTCCCGTACGTCGTGGGGAAGCTCCGAGCTGTAGAAGGCTGTGACCATGATGTAGCGGGTGTCCGGCGAGATCGCCTTCAGCCGCGACAAGGTGGAAAGCCCGTCCATGGGCTTCATGGCCACATCAATGAACCCGACATCGAAGGATCGCTCGCCTGCGATGTCCACGGCGTCCGGGCCGTTGTCAACGACGGTGACCTCGTGGCCGCGCGACGTCAGCGCGCAGTGGAATAGCTCCAGGATGTCCCCATCGTCGTCCACAACGAGTATCTTCAGCGGTTGGTCCGATTGGGTCGGGCACGCCATGCCGACACGCCTCCTGTGAATGCTTGAGTGCCTGGCATCGGGTCCCCCCCCCAACGGCCAGGCTTCGCGGGTGACGGAGGCAGGCTCTGCCCGTCTCCCGCATTGATTCGCACGAGGGCGCACTCGTTGCACATGGCACTGGTCGCGATGAACGCCAGCCGGAAAGCGCCCGTACGCGCCTCGTGACGCACCTTCCTTACAGTGATACCACATATAGGGGCTGGATTCCCCGCAATTCGCGGGCATTGTGGGGACGTCCGGGAGGCGGCGAGAACTGCCGAAACACGGGTGTGCCGGGCGTGGGTGGAGCGGCATGGTGGCCGCTGTCGAGCCGGGTGCCAACGCGTCAGCTCGCCAGCTCGCGCGACATCCTCGTGCGCAGGCGCAGGACGGCCTGTGTGTGGATCTGGCAGACGCGGGACTCGGTGACGCCGAGGACTTCGCCAATCTCGCGCAGCGTGAGCTCTTCGTGGTAGTAGAGCGCGATCACGAGTCGCTCGGGCTGTGGGAGGGTGTCGATGGCCTCGGCGAGGACGGCCTTGAGCTCCTGGCGCTCCGCGTGGTGCTCGGGATCCTGGAGTCCTTCTTCGCTGCGGGACATTGTGGTCTCCTGACGCATCACGTCGCTGCCGGAGAGCAGCGTCTCGAGCGATACGAGGGCCACTCCGCTGGCATCGGAGAGCAACTGGTGGTACTCGTCCACGGGCATGCGGAGGGCGGCGGCCATCTCGTGGTCATCCGGCGAGCGGCCAAGCTGCGCCTCCAACCCAGACAGAACGCGCTCGAGGCGCCGGCACTTCTCCCGCACACTGCGTGGCGCCCAGTCCTGGGAACGCAGCTCGTCCATCACGGCTCCGCGAATCACGGACGTGGCGTAGGTGTTGAACTTCACGCCACGGCGCGGCTCGAACCGATCCACCGCCTGGATGAGGCCCAGGATGCCGCAGCTAATCAAGTCCTCCCGATCCACGCTGTCGGGCAGCGTGACCATGATGCGCCCCACCACAGACTCCACGAGCGAGACGTGGGCCGTGATGAGCCGCTGCCGCTCGGCGGGCGACAGCCTGCGGCGGCCGGGGGGGGCGCCTGCCCGGCCTTCGCTGTCGTCTTGGGGATTGTCGTGTGACGCTTGGCGCATTGGATCCGCGAGAGCTACCGGCTCTCGGCCGGTGGCCGTGAGCTGGGCGGCGGAAGCGCGGGCCCTTCGTGCGAGAGCGTAGAGCCGTCGCCCAGAGCTGAAACGGCCGACCGGTCGATGTCCACCGCACCCAGGTGTTGGATTTCCGCGTCCGGCAGCAGTTCCTCCCACGAGATCACTCGGACCCCGGGGCACGCCTCGGCGAGTGCGGCGCTCACCGAGCGCCGGGCCAGTGGCGAGCAGACGAGACACGGCACGGCCCCGGGAACGCTCAGGTGGTCCCCGATGCGGTGGATCTGCTGAGCCAAAGCCTCGGACTCCGCCGGCGGCAGAGGCGCAAGCTGGCCGGGCGCGGCGCCCGCCAGGGCATCCGCCACGAACCGCTCCGCGTTCGGGCCGAGGGTGAGCGCGTATATCTGCCCGTCCGGGGTGCGGCACGATGCCGTGATGGTCGGCGCCAGACGCCGGCGGGCGGCCTCAGCGCACAGCGCCCGCCGCCCGGCGCCGTTGCCTACTGACGCTCTTTCTTCGTCCACGTCCAAGATGCCTTCCAGGATGCCGATGGGATCGCTGAGGGGCACGCCCTCGTCAACGAGCGCACCGAGCACGGCGCGCACTGTGCCAAGGGAGACGCCTTGCCCGTGCAGCTCTGCCGCGACCGCCGGGCGCGTGGCCTGCGCCTGCTGGATGAGCACCTGTGCGGACTGGCGATCAACGAATGCTGCCGCATGTCGCCGGAGGGTCACCTCGAAGTGCGCCAGAAGCGCATCCGGCGGCGCCAGGACGGAGAAGCCGTCGGCCCGCCACTGTGAGGATTGCCCGGGGTCGATCCACAGTGGCGACAGAGCAGTGCGGCCGGGCGCGCGCTGCGCCCTGTGCGGCCCCCGCCGCTCGCCGCCGACGGCCAGCATCTTGGAGAGCATCAGTCGGCCCCGCGCGACCTCCTGGCCGCGCAGACAGAACGCGTACTGAGACGGCCGCAGCTCGTCCCAGTCCCGCACAACGATGGGCGGCATCGGCACACATGTCTCATCGGCTATCTGGGTGCGAACACTTGAGGCCTGCTCCAGCAACTGCCCTGGGCCCTGGATGGGGATCATGCCGATGAGCCCCAGCCCGAGGCGGATCTCGATGCCTCGCGTGAGCGGAGGGGCCCCGTGGTCTGCGTCCCGTGTTGAGCCGGCAGAGGCGCCCGGCGCCAATGCGAGCGCCTGCTCGCTCTGCTTCCGCGCCCACAGCGCCCACGCGACGGCGCCGCCGGCCACGAGGAGCGGCGGGACCACGCCGACGATGCCTGCCCCAAGAAACGGGGCCGCCACCGCGAGCGCCACAAGCAGGAGCGCGGCCACCCACAGCGCAGCCGGCCGCAGTCGCATGTGTGCCAGCACGTCCTGGGCGGGTGCCAGCTGCCCACCCCCCCGCGTCACGAGCAGAGCCGCACTCACGCAGCTCAGCAGCCCCGGCACGAGGATGAGCACTGCCAGTCCAGCGCACAGCTCGACGTGATGCATCCAGAGCTGCCCCAGGCCGTTCGCCTCCCCGGCCGTGAAGCCAGTCACGACGCCCCCGACGAGGCACAGTGCGAGGATCGCCACACACGCGATGGCCTCGCCGCGAGCGAACCGGGCCGCGCCGTCCATCGCGGCATGGAAGTCTGCCTCGGCCTGCAGTTCCTGGCGCCGCTGCTGCGCCTCGGCGTCGTCGAGAGCCCCGGCCGCGACGCCGCTGTCCACGCCGAGCTGCTTGCCCGGCAGGGCGTCGAGCGAGAAGCGGGCGGCGACCTCGGCGGCTCGCCCGGCGCCAGCCGATACCACCACGAGGTCCACGATGGCCAACACGAGCGCCACGATGAGCGCCGACCCGGCGCTGCCGATGGCCGTCAGCCTGCCGACCAGCCCTACGAGCGTCCCGGGGTCCGCTCCGGCAACGATGAGCCGCGCCGCGGCAATGCAGAGCGCCAGTCGAAACAGGCTGCCCAGGAGCATGAGCGTGGGAAATGAGGACAACTCCAGCGGAGCGCGCACCGACAGCACCAGCAGCAGCACGAGGGCGGCCGCAAAGAGATTGACGGTGAGCATCAGATCGAGGGCGAGACGGGAGCCGGGGAGGACAATCATGAGGACGACGGCGAGAACTGCGCCGCCGAGAATGATGCCGCCATGCCGCGCCCAGAAGGAATCGCGCATATTGTCGCCTCCGAGGTAGGCCCGCGCTGGCTCCGTCACCGCGTGCGGCGGGCATTCCCGTCCGCCACCCCGCGCCGCAGCAGCCGCGCTTCCCTGCTCCGCCGCCGGCGCACGGCCGGATGCGCCTCGAGTTCCCTGAACTCCTGAAGCACCTCGCGTCGGCTCATCCGGATGCGCCGCTCCCGACGCCACCACTGGTAGAGCAGGTCCAGGCCGCCCACCACCAGGAGCACCCCGCACGCAGCCAGGAGCAGCTCCCTGGCGGCGCCGGCGACCGCGAGCGCCACCTCCTTGGGCGCTGCGCCAGCGAACGCATCTGGACGCGCGAGAAGGTCACGGAGCGCGTAGTACACCGCCGTGCCGATTCCGGCGGTCACGAGGCCCCCCTGGGCGGCCGCCACGAGGGCATGCGTGCCGATGGCCTGCCGAAGGACATCCCCCATGCCTCGGGCGGAAACGCGCGGGGCCGCGCGCTTCGGCGCCCACAGAGCTCCGGTCTGAACGCCGTGCGCCGCCACACACGCCAGCAGGACGAGCCCCGCCAGCGGCAGGGCAATCCGGAGCACCGCCTCGACCGCCTGGCCGCCAACGTGCTCCCAGGTCCCATCGGCTCCCGCCTCTGCAGTGAGCGCCGCACGCATGAGATCGGCCAGGCGGGCGAGAGCATGGTCGCCGTACGCGCTAGCAGCCAGCAGCAGCACCGTGAGAACAACCGCGGCCGTAAGCGTCGGGCTGAAGGGGACGTCACCCCTCTGACGGAGCTGCCGCCGGCGCCTCGCCGTGGCCGGATAGTCTCTCAGTTCATCCATTGGGCTCGCCCCATCACAGGGCGCCTGCGAAGTCCAACAACGCCCCGTGCAGCGCTCCGGCGTGACGCACCACGACCGCGCTGATGAGCGGAGCCGAGAGCGCGATGGCCGCCAGCCCGACGCCGCAGCGCGCAGGCACGCCGACGCTGAATGGGCTGAATGCGGGCGCGGCCCGGCTGAGAGCCGCGAGCGCCACGTCCGCCAGGAACAGCGCCGCCACCGCGGGCGCGCCCACCTGCACCGCCACGACGAACATGTCCGTCGCCAGGGCGGTGACCGGCTCCACGCTGGTCGCTTTCGGCAG